>NZ_JBFUMD010000090.1:0-9722 GCF_054049555.1 Nocardioides sp. P5_C9_2 | reverse complement strand
AGCTGGTGCCGATCAACRCCCGCTTCTCGGTCGCTGAGACCGTCGAGGCGGCCTGGAACTACGCCCGGGTCACCAAGCGCCGCGTCTCCATCGAGTACGCCATGATGCGCGGCATCAACGACCAGGCCGAGCGCGCCGACCTGCTGGGTGACGTCCTCAACTCGTACGGCGACTGGGGCTGGGTGCACGTCAACCTGATCCCGCTCAACCCGACGCCCGGCTCGAAGTGGACGGCCAGCGACCCCAAGGACGAGCGCGAGTTCGTCCGCCGGCTCGAGGCCAAGGGGATCCCGACAACCGTCCGCGACACCCGCGGGCGCGAGATCGACGGCGCCTGCGGGCAGCTCGCGGCCGAGGCCTGAGGGCGCGGAGGTCCGACTCACTGGCCTGACGGGCTGGACTGGCGGCGTACGACGGGGCTTGCCGGCCTGACGGGCTGGACTGGCGGCGTACGACGTCTGGGTCACCGATCCGCCTGTCGCGGCCCGCCAGTCTGTAAGCGGGCCGCCGAGCGCCGGGCCATTGACAGCCGCGCGCCCGGGCGGACCGGCCGACGGGCTGGACTGGCGGCGTACGACAGGGCTKRCCGGCSCGACGGGCTGGACTGGCGGCGTACGACAGGGCTTGCCGGCCCGACGGGCTGGACTGGCGGCGTACGACGTCTGGGTCACCGATCCGCCTGTCGCGGCCCGCCAGTCTGTAGCGGGCCGCCGAGCGCCGGGCAAYCGACMRCCGCGCGCCCGGGCKGACCGGCCTGACCTGCCCGACAAGCTCAGCGGGCGGCGTACGACGTGACGAGCGCGGCGGCCTCGGGGACGGTGTCCACCAGGTGCACGTGCCCCTCCATGGCCCGACCCCGCGCGAGCGCCTCGAGCAACGGCCACGCCGGGACGGTGTCGGTCCAGTGCCGGCGGCCGACGAGGACCATCGGCGCGATCGAGGACTCGTCGGCGTAGTAGTTCTCGCAGGCGTCCTGGAAGATCTCCTGCACGGTCCCGCCCGCACCGGGCAGGAACACGATCCCCGCGGTGCACACCTCCAGCAGCACGGCCTCGCGGGTGGCGTTGCGGAAGTACTTCGCGATCGCGGTGGCGAAGGGGTTCGGCGGCTCGTGGCCGTAGTGCCACGTCGGGATGCCGAGCGACTCGACGGGGTCGGCCACCCCGTCGACCACCGCGAAGGCCGCGTCCGCCCAGGCCCCGACGTCCGGCGTGAACGACGGCACCGTGGCCAGCACCTCCAGCGCCTCGTCCAGGGCGTCGGTGCCCGAGGCGGACAGCAGGGCACCGAGGTTGGCGGCCTCCATGGCGCCGGGGCCACCGCCGGTGGCCACCRTCACCGCCGACCCCACGGACCGTCCGAGCCGCGCGGCGTCGGCGTACCCCGCCGAGCCGCGCTCCAGCGCGTGCCCGCCCATCACCCCCAGGATCCGCCGGCCCGCGATCCAGGCGGCGAGCGCCTGGTCGATGGCGTGGTCGTGCAGGGCCCGGGCGAGCGCCTCCTCCTGGGAGGCGGCACCCCGGTCGGTGCGGCGCTGGGACCAGGCGTAGGCCCGGGCGTCGAGCGAGGCGCGGTAGCGGGGTGTGTCGTAGAGGTCGCGGGGCGCGTAGAGCGTCGTGCGGTAGGTGTCGACCGGACTGCCGGCGAGGTCGGGGAGCACGACCCCGCCGCGGCGGCGTACCTCCTCCTCGTCCCCGTCGGCGAACGTGCAGCCGAGGAAGAGTGCCGACGCCACCGAGCGCGACAGCAGCACGCCGCCGCGCTCGGTGAGGTCCACGCCCACGATCCGCCAGCCCTCCAGCGACCGTGCGCCGCGGGCCAGCCGAGCGTCGAGGTCGGGGAGCGTGGTGATGTCGACGATGCGTCCGTGGGTGCGCCTCACGGGGTCAGCCAACCAGCCGGTGGACCGACCCCACGAGACGGCCCGTCAGAACGCGTGGGCCATCAGGTCCCCGAAGAGCTCCTGCTCGTCGACGTCGAGCCCGCGCGCCCGGAACCACTGGCACATGTTGGCGCAGTCGCGGAGCAGGAAGTCCATGCCCCGCGGGTTGCCCACCAGGTCGACGATCTGCGGCAGGTCGATGATGACGAGGCGCTCACCCGCGGCCAGCGTGTTGTACGGCGAGAGGTCGCCGTGGAYGACGCCCGCCTGGGCCATCGTGGCCAACGCGTCCCGCAGCTGCTCGAAGTAGGACTCGAGCAGGTACCGCCCGGGGCGCACCTGGGCGAGGCGCGGAGCGGTCTCCACCTCGCCGTCGACCACGTGGGTGATCCACTCCATCATGATCTCGGTCTCCTCGATCTGGACCGGGTAGGGGACCGGCACGCCGAGCTCCCAGAGGCGGCGCAGCGCACCCCACTCGGACCCGGCCCACTCGCCGGCCGCCACGACGCGCCCCCACGTCGACTTGCGCTTGAGGGCGCGGTTGTCGCGGGACCGCTTCATCGAGCGGCCCTCGGTGTAGGACGCGGCGCGGTGGAAGGTGCGGTGATCGGTGTCGCGGTAGCGCTTGGCCGCCATCACCACCCCGGTGTCGGGCCGGTGGGGGTCGGCGCGCTCGACGAGGAAGACGTCGGCCTCCTTGCCGGTCTTGAGGATGCCCAGCTCGGTGTCGATCGCACCGCTGGAGGTGACCACCCAGTCGGGGCGCGGCTCGGGACCCTTCATCAGGGCCTCGAGGTCGTCCCAGGGCGACCAGCGCTGGCCGTCGGGGAGGTCGTCGGCGTAGCCGGTGTAGTCGAAGACGAACCGCTCGTCGACGTCGGCGAGCCTGCCTTCGATGGGTAGAGCGGTGGTGCTAGGGGCGAGGAACCCCTCGGGAAATTCGGGTGTCATCGGTGCTCCGTGCGTGAGGAAGTCGGTCTGGGGACAGGCCGGGGACAGTCGTCGTCATGTCACGGCTCCTCTCGGACGGTGGTGCAGCGGTCGGCGCCGGGCGCGGCGCGTCGCGGCCCACGGTGGCGCACGCCCCCGTCCGCGCGCAACGGGTTTTCGTCGGGGAGCGGTACCTTGCTCGGGTGACCCACACCCTTCGACGTACGACGGCCGCGCTGCTCGCGAGCCTCGTCGTCGCGCCCGCCCTGATGACCCACGCCACCGCCTCCGGCGAGGAGTCCGCCCCGGCCGGCAGCAGCGGGATCGGCGACGCCTACTGGCCGCTGGACGGCAACGGCGGCATCGACGTGGCGTCGTACCGCATCAGGAACCGCTACGACCTCGCCACCCAGCGGCTGGAGGGTCGCACCGTCCTGGAGCTGACCGCGACCAGCGACCTGAGCAGCTTCCACCTCGACTTCCTGCTGCCGACGACGAAGGTGAGCGTCGACGGCAGGCGCGCCGCCCACGCGCGGCCGGACAAGCACGAGCTCCGGATCACCCCGGACGAGCCGCTGGTCGCGGGCTCGACCCACCGGGTCGTGGTGTCGTACGCCGGCACGCCCGACGGGAAGAAGTACGCCGGCGAGCGCAACTGGCTGGCCAACGACCGCGAGGTCGTGGCCATGAACCAGCCGCACATGGCGCCGTGGTGGTTCCCGGGCAACGACCACCCCAGCGACAAGGCGACCTTCGACATCTCGACCACTGTCGACCGCGGCCACGAGGTCATCGGCAACGGCACCCTGGTCAGCAAGAAGAAGACGCGACGGACGGTCACCTGGCGCTGGCGCGCCGAGGACCCGATGGCCACCTACCTGGCGTTCTTCGCCGCCGGTGACTTCGAGGTGGAGCGCGGCACCACCCACGGGATCCCGTGGGTCAACGCCGTCTCCCGCCTCCAGGACGACCACACCCGGGCGGGGTCGCTGCGGGCCCTGCGCACCAGCGCGTCGGTCGTGCACGGCCTCGCCCAGGATCTCGGGCCGTACCCCTTCGAGGTGACCGGCGGGCTCAGCACCGGCCTCCCGGTGGGCTTCGCCCTGGAGAACCAGACCCGTCCCACCTACCCCACGCTCGGCGGCCCCTCCGAGGGCCTCATCGTCCACGAGCTCGCGCACCAGTGGTTCGGCGACGACGTGGCCGTGGCCCGCTGGAGCGACATCTGGCTCAACGAGGGTGCCGCGACCTTCATGGAGTGGCGCTGGACGGAGCGCTCGGGCACCCGCAGCGCCGCCGACATCCTGCGCGCCTCCTACGACGACCGCGACGCCGCGGACCCCTTCTGGGAGGTCACCATCGGTGACCCGGGCAAGGACCTGATCTTCGACGACGCCGTCTACGACCGCGGCGCGATGACGTTGCAGGCACTGCGGCAGCGCATCGGCGACGAGGCGTTCTGGACGCTGGTGCGTACCTGGCTGCAGCAGCGGGGCGGCGCCAACGGCAGCACCCAGGACTTCGAGGCCCTCGCCGCCTCGACCAGCGGGCAGGACCTCACCTCGTTCTTCACCGCCTGGCTGCGCACCCCCAGCAAGCCGGCCCGGACGGCCGACAACGGGCTGGCATGAGCGCCAGCACCACGATCGACTGGTTCCGCAGGCCCGGCACCCGCGGCGACGACGACGCCGGCACGCTGAATGCCTGCTACAACGCGCTCGACCGGCACGTCATCCGCGGGCGCGCCGAGGACGTCGCCCTGGTCCTGGGCACGCGTGCGTGGACGTACGCCGAGCTGCTCACCGAGGTGGGGGCGCTCGCGGGCGTGCTGCGCGCCTTCGGGACCGGTGCCGGCGACCGCGTGGCCGTGAGCCCGCTCCCGACCTTCGAGGGAGTCGTGGTGACCCTGGCCGCGGCCCGGCTCGGGGCCGTCGTGGAGCACGTGGACGACCTCGCCCCGCTCGTGGCCACCTCCACGGTCCTGGTCGCCGGCACCGACCCGGCGCTCGACCCGGGTGACGTCCCGGTGCTCACCGTCGACGACAGCACCGAGCTGTCCTGGGCGATGGTGATGCGCGCGGGGCGCACCGAMCCGGCGGGCTGCACGGACGTCTCCGGCGACGCCGTGCTCGCCCGCGCGGGGGAGTCGGAGCTCCGGGTCCTGGACGCGCTCGGCGGGGACGACCTCCCGATCCCGACCGGAGTGTCGCTGCTCGAGGTCGGTGGACTCCGCCTGTGGTCGTCGGCACCCGTGGAGGAGCCCCGGTGAGCGCCCGCCGCGACGTCGTCGTCCTCGGGTCCACCGGCTCCATCGGCACCCAGGCACTCGACCTGGTCCGGGCCCACCCCGACCGCTTCCGGGTGGTCGCCCTGACCGCCGGGGGGTCGAACCCGGACCTCTTCGAGCAGCAGGTCGCCGAGTTCGTCCCGCCCTTCTCCGGGCTCGGCGAGCAGGCCTCGACCGAGGCCGCCGCGATGGCGTGCGACGTCGTGCTCAACGGGATCACCGGCGCCGTCGGCCTGCGCCCGACGCTGGCCGCCCTGGACGCCGGGACCACGCTGGCGCTGGCCAACAAGGAGTCGCTCATCATCGGCGGCCCGCTGGTGCGCGACCGCGCCCGCCCCGGGCAGATCGTGCCGGTCGACTCCGAGCACAGCGCCATCGCCCAGAGCCTGCGCGCCGGCACCACCGCAGAGGTACGCCGCCTGGTGCTGACCGCGAGCGGCGGCCCGTTCCGCGGCCGGTCCCGCGAGCAGCTCGCCGAGGTGACGCCCGAGCAGGCGCTGGCCCACCCGAACTTCGCGATGGGCAAGGTCATCACCACCAACTCCGCGACCCTGGTCAACAAGGGGTTGGAGGTGATCGAGGCACACCTGCTCTTCGACGTGCCGTTCGAGCGCATCGACGTGGTCGTGCACCCGCAGCAGCTGATCCACTCGATGGTGGAGTTCGTGGACGGCGCCGTCGTCGCCCAGCTCGGGCTGCCGACGATGCTCGTCCCGATCTCGTTGGGGATGGGGTGGCCYGACCGGGTGCCGGACGCCGAGACCCCGATCGACTGGACGAGGGCCGCCGACTGGCGCTTCGAGCCGCTCGACGACGACGTCTTCCCCGCGGTCCGGCTCGCCCGCGAGGCGGGGGAGCGGGGGTCTACGGCCCCGGCCGTCTACAACGCGGCCAACGAGGTCTGCGTGGAGGCGTTCCACGCCGGGCGGATCGCCTTCACCGACATCGTCGACACGGTTGCCCGGGTGCTTGCCCACCACGACGTACCCTCGAAGGAGCACCTCAGCGTCGAGGACGTCCTGGCGGCCGACGCCTGGGCCCGCCACGAGGCCGCCCGCACCATCCCAGACACCGACGTACCCAGACAGACCGACGGAGAACCGTGACCCCGCTGTACTACACGCTCGGCGTGCTGATCTTCGTCGTCGCGATCCTGGCGTCGATCGGCCTGCACGAGTTCGGGCACCTCATCCCCGCCAAGAAGTTCGGCGGCAAGGTGACCCAGTGGTTCGTGGGCTTCGGCCCCACCGTCTTCAGCCGCCGAGTCGGCGAGACGGAGTACGGCGTCAAGGCGATCCCGCTCGGCGGCTACGTCAAGATCGTCGGCATGCTCCCGCCCGGCAAGGGCGTGGAGGCGGTCGTCGACGAGCACGGCGAGACCCTCGTCCGGCAGTCCAACACCGGCAYGTTCACCCAGCTCATCTCCGACGCCCGCGCGGCGGAGTGGGAGCACGTGAAGCCCGAGGACTCCGACCGGCTGTTCTACAAGTTCCGGTCGTGGCAGAAGGTCGTCGTGATGGCCGGCGGCCCGACGGTCAACCTCGCGATCGCCTTCTTCCTCTTCTGGGGCGTCTTCGCCACCGTCGGGCAGGTCGTCGACGCGAAGGTCGAGCCCGTGGTCGCCGAGGTGATCCCGTGCATCGTGCCCGCCGACCAGGACGGTCGGGCCTGCACCGCCGAGGAGCTCCGGGACAACCCCAGCCCGGCCGCCGCGGCCGGCCTCGAGCCGGGCGACGAGTTCGTCAGCTTCAACGGCACCCCGGTCACCGACTGGGACCAGGTCCAGCAGGCGATCCGCGACAACAACGACGGCACCGCCACGATCGTGGTGGACCGCGACGGCACGCAGGTCACTCTGAAGGCCACCACCCAGGTCCAGCCGCGGCCCCTGGACTCCGCCTCGCCCGAGGAGCTGACCCCGGTCGGCTTCCTGGGCGTGATGCCGGTCGCCACCCCCGTCTACGAGACCGGCGGTCCGATCTACACGCTCCAGCAGATGGGCCGGATGACGGCTGACACCGTCGAGGCGCTCGTGCACCTGCCGGTCAAGGTCTGGGGCGTCGCCCGCGCCATCGTGGGCCTCGAGGAGCGCGATCCCTACGGCCCCGTCAGCGTCGTCGGCGGTGGCCGCATCGCCGGCGAGGTCGCGTCGGCGGACGAGACGACCTTCCCGATGCAGGACAAGATCGTCTCGCTGGTGATGCTGGTGGCGGGGTTCAACCTCTTCATCGGCCTCTTCAACTTCATCCCGCTGCTCCCGCTCGACGGCGGCCACATCGCCGGCGCGCTGTGGGAGGCCACCCGGCGTCGCTTCGCCCGGTTGCTCGGTCGCCCGGACCCCGGGTACGTCGACGTCGCCAAGCTGCTGCCGATCGCCTACGTGGTCGGCGCGGCGATGCTCGTCATGGGCATGGTGCTGATCGTCGGCGACCTCGTCGTGCCCCTCCACCTGGACGCCTGACCGGGACCTTCCCCCCAGTACGCTGGCGCCATGACCTCCGTCGGCTCCGCCATTGGCTCTCCCATCGGTCTGGGCATGCCCGCACTGCCCCCTCCGGTCCTCAGTCCGCGGCGCCCCACCCGCCAGATCAAGGTCGGCTCGGTCGGCGTCGGCAGCGAGAGCCCGATCTCAGTGCAGTCGATGACCACCACGCTCACCTCCGACGTCAACAGCACCCTCCAGCAGATCGCCGAGCTCACCGCGACCGGCTGCGACATCGTGCGCGTCGCCTGCCCCAGCCAGGACGACGCCGACGCGCTGCCCGAGATCGCCCAGCACTCCCAGATCCCGGTCATCGCCGACATCCACTTCCAGCCCAAGTACGTCTTCGCGGCCATCGACGCGGGATGCGCGGCGGTCCGGGTCAACCCGGGCAACATCCGCAAGTTCGACGACCAGGTCAAGGAGATCGCCCGGGCCGCGAAGGACCGCGGCACCTCGATCCGGATCGGCGTCAACGCCGGCTCCCTCGACAAGCGGATCATGGACAAGTACGGCAAGGCGACGCCCGAGGCGCTCGTCGAGTCGGCGGTGTGGGAGGCGAGCCTCTTCGAGGAGCACGGCTTCCACGACTTCAAGATCTCGGTCAAGCACAACGACCCGGTGGTCATGGTGCGGGCCTACGAGCTGCTCGCCGAGGCCGGCGACTGGCCGCTGCACCTCGGCGTGACCGAGGCCGGGCCCGCCTTCCAGGGCACCATCAAGTCGAGCGTGGCCTTCGGCCACCTGCTCAGCCAGGGCATCGGCGACACCATCCGCGTCTCGCTGAGCGCCCCGCCGGTCGAGGAGGTCAAGGTCGGCCTGCAGATCCTGGAGTCGCTGAACCTCAAGCCGCGTCGCCTCGAGATCGTGTCCTGCCCGAGCTGCGGTCGCGCGCAGGTGGACGTCTACAAGCTCGCCGAGGAGGTCACCGCCGGCCTCGAGGGAATGGAGGTGCCGCTGCGCGTCGCCGTCATGGGCTGTGTCGTCAACGGGCCCGGCGAGGCCCGCGAGGCCGACCTCGGTGTCGCGTCCGGCAACGGCAAGGGCCAGATCTTCGTCAAGGGCGAGGTCATCAAGACCGTGCCGGAGTCGCAGATCGTCGAGACGCTCATCGAGGAGGCGCTGCGGCTCGCCGAGGGCATGGAGCCCGTGGAGGGCGCCGAGGCCAGCGTCAGCATCAGCTGATGCAGGATCAGGTGACGCGTTCCGTCAGCAGCCGGATCGACGTGACCGTCGCGGCCCCGGCCGACCTGGTGTTCTCGGTCGCGGTGTCCAGCGAGCTCGCGCCCAGCGAGGAGACGCTCACCGTCACGGTCGACGACCGACCCGTGGAGACCACCGAGATCCTCGACGGCACCACGCGCCTGCACCGCGTCCCGTCCGCCCCGGTGGGCCGGCTGAGGCTCGCGTACGACGCCGTGGTCCCGCAGGCCGAGCCGACCGGCCCGGTCGGCGACCTCGAGGCCATCGTCTTCACCCGCCCGAGCCGTTACTGCGACTCGGACCGGCTCTCCCCGGTCGCGCACTCCTACTTCGGTGAGCTCGCCGGTGAGGAGCTGGTGCAGGCAGTCGTCTCGTGGGCTCTCACCCACATCACCTACGCCCCCGGCAGCAGCGGGCCGGTCGACGGCGCGCTGGAAACCTACGTGAGCCGCCGCGGCGTGTGCCGCGACACCTCGCAGCTGGTCATCACGTTCCTGCGGGCCCTCGGCGTCCCGTCGCGGCTGGTCAGCGTCTACGCCCCCGGCCTGGTCCCGATGGACTTCCACGCGGTCACCGAGGTCGCGATCGACGGGCAGTGGTACGTCGTCGACGGCACCGGACTCGCGCCCCGATCCTCCCTGGTACGGATCGCCACCGGCCGCGACGCCGCCGAYACGGCGTTCCTGACCGTCAACTCCGGCCGCACGACGATGGGCCCGATGACCGTCGCCGCGACCGTCGACCCCGGGCTGCCGTCCGACGACGGCCGGGCGCTGACGCGGCTGCGCTGAGGGGGCCGGGCGACCGCTACGACCTGAGTCACGGAGTGACTCAGCTTCCAGCGTGCGGCGCCCTCGTGTGGCGGCTACGACCTGAGTCACAGGGTGACTCAGGTCGTAGCGTCCGTCCCGGTGCTCCCGCGGGCCCCCGAGGAG
>NZ_JBFUMD010000089.1:0-9813 GCF_054049555.1 Nocardioides sp. P5_C9_2 | reverse complement strand
GGGTCAGGGAGCCGCCCTGCTCGGAGAGCAGCCGTCGGCCCACGTTGAGCCCGATGCCCTGACCGGCGGATCCGTCACCCCGCACACCCCACTCGAAGATGCCCTCGCGCACCTCCGGTGGGATACCGGGTCCGCCGTCGGCGATGTGGATCGCCACGTTGTCGTGGTCCCGGGTCACCTCGATGCGACTCTCGGTGTCGGCTGCGTGGGTGGCGGCGTTCTCCAGGAGGATGTTGATGACCTCGGCGATGTCGTCGCGGCGCCCGCGCACGACCTGTCCGGTCGGCTGCCAGATGATGCGTCGTCCCCGGGCCCGGTGCAGCTCGAGCAGCGGGTCGATGGTGGCGTCCAGGTCGACGGGCTCGGGCACCGTGGGCTGCCGGTTGTCGAGCAGTCGCTCCAGGCGCGACATCTCCGTGCGCATGTTCTCGTCGAGGCGGCGCCGGGTCGTGGCCGCCACCTTGCCCTCGTGGAGCAGCCGGGAGGCGTTGCTGATGCCGGCCACGGTGCTGCGGATCTCGTGGAGGCGCTCCTTGCCGTCACGTCCGACCGCCTCCGCCGCCTCGAGCCGGTCGTTGAGGTCGTTGGTGGTCCGCTCCTGCTGCACGATGAGGTCGCGCAGCAGGGCGAAGGAGACGCTGAGGAAGAAGAAGGCGCCGGCCAGCTGGGCCACCGCCACCCCGCCATCGACCCACGGTCGCTGGACCACCGGCGTCTGCGCCAGGTTGGCCGCGCCGAGCATGAGGAAGAGGGTGAGCACCCGCGGAGTGGTCCAGCCGCAGGGCACCGGGTGGCGCAGCAGGACCACGACGGTGAGCACGTGGAGCGAGGTGACCAGGGCGGTCATCGAGTTCAGGACGATCGGCGAGAGGTCGAGCGGGGCGAGCTCGACGACGGCGAGGCGGAACAGGCAGACCAGGATGCCGAGCGAGAGGCCCAGCACCAGCGGGTCGGGTGTCCGGGTCGCACGGGTGCCGGCGACCACCAGGGCGAGGATCACGACTGCCGAGACCAGGTTGGCCACGATCAGCCAGCCGGGCCGTGAGGCGAGTTCGGCGGGATCGACCACGCCGGCGCGCGGCACGGCCAGCGCCTGGACGCACCCGAAGAGTGCGGCGCTCGCCCACCACCCGTGGGTCACGGTCGGCGAGACCCGCCACGTGACGTAGAACAGGRTCGAGGCCGCGAGGGCCAGGACCGTTGCTGCCGTGCCCACGAGGAGCGCCGGAGGGACGACGAGGTCGTCCCGCAGCGTGCTGATCACCACCGCCGCTCCGGCAGCCGCTGCTGCCAGTGCTACGTACAAAGGGCCGCCCAGCCTCCGACGGCTCAACCAAGGCACTGTCACCTGATTCGAACCTTCCCCCGAGAGTCGTGCTTGCCGGGGAAACGTGCGGATGGACCCCCCTGGCCTGTCCGCACGGGCGTTCGTGGATGTGTGGTTCGACCCGATCGATCAGCCCCCCGGCCCCCGGATCACGTTCGAACCATCTGTACTGCGTCACACACGTTAGGGGTGCGACGCGCTGACGTACAGGAAAATTTTCGATCCCCTACCCCAATTGTGGTATGGGCTAGACACACGGCCGTCCCCAATACGAGCCATAGTCATGATGACGGAGTGGCGGTGTCCGCCGAGACCGACACAGTGTGAGGCACACCACGCCGGCGCGGACCCATGAACGCACCGGCTCCAACGCTGGGAGGACGACGCGTGTCGCAGACCCATCCCCCGTCCCGGAGCGCCCACCGCGGCCGCCCCACCATCCACGTCGCCGCGAGGCTCGCGTTGCTGGGGCAGACCGTGCAGGCCGCCCTGCACGGGCGTGACCTGCCGGCCCTGTGCCTCCGGCTTCCCGAGGAGGGAGCGCCGTGGGCCCGCTCCCTGGTGCGCCCCGACGACCTGGTGCTGCTGCTCGACGACGTCGATGCCCCTGGTGACCTGCGCCGTGCCCGTGAGCGCGTGGCGACCTGCCCGGCGCGCTGCATCGTGCTGACCTCGGCACCCACCGGCATGATCTGGGTGGCCCTCATGTCCAGCGGGGCCGAGGCCGTGCTGTCCGCCCAGGTCTCGCTCGACGACCTGGTGGAGACCATCGAGCACGTCCTGGCCGGTGACGAGGTGGTGGACCCGGAGCGCCGGGCATCGATGATCCAGGAGTGGGAGGACATCACCAGCCAGTTCGAGCAGATGGCCGGCCGGCTGTCGACCCTGTCGCCACGCGAGCTCGACGTCCTCGAGCGGGTGTCCCGCGGGGAGTCGGCGGCGGAGATCGCCGTCAGCCTCGGTGTCGCCCTCACCACCGTCCGCAGCCACATCAAGGCCGRCCGCAACAAGCTGGGGGTCAACTCCCAGCTCGCTGCGGCGGCGATCCTGCGACGTCGCCCCGACATCGAGGGCGCCGGCCCGGTCGCCTCCGGCAGCAAGGCGTGATCGCTCGGCGACGCACCGTTAGGCTGCGCGCGTGACTGAGACGATCCCGGGCACCGACCCGAGCCAGCTCGATGACCACGCCTTCGCCGCCTGGGCCGCCGAACAGGCCGGTGCCGTCCTCCTCGAGGTGCGTGCCGGAGCCGAGGGGCGTGGTCTCGAGGGCAAGGCCCTCAAGGACGCAGGCGACGCCGCCGCTCAGGAGGTCCTCGCCCGCGTGCTGGCCCGGCACCGTCCCGACGACTCGGTGCTGAGCGAGGAGGCCGCCGACGACAAGGGCCGCCTGCAGGCGCGCCGGGTCTGGATCATCGACCCGCTCGACGGCACCCGGGAGTTCTCCGAGCCGCCCCGCGACGACTGGGCCGTGCACGTCGCGCTGTGGGAGGACGGCGAGCTCACCGCCGGCGCCGTGGCCCAGCCCGCGCTCGGCGAGACCTTCAGCACCGGTACGCCGCGCCCGGTCCCGGCGCGCACCGCCGACCGGCCCCGCATCGCGGTCAGCCGCACCCGGCCGCCGGCCTTCGTCCAGGCACTCGCCGCCGACATCGACGCCGAGCTGGTCCCGATGGGATCCGCCGGCGTCAAGGTGATGAGCGTCGTGCGCGACGTGGCCGATGCCTACGTGCACGCGGGTGGGCAGTACCAGTGGGACAACGCCGCCCCGGTCGCCGTGGCCCGTGCGGCCGGCCTGCACTGCTCCCGCGTCGACGGCTCGCCCCTGGTCTACAACGAGGACGACACCTCGCTGCCCGACCTCGTCGTGTGCCGCCCCGAGCTGGCCGAGCAGATCCTGGCCTTCGTCCGTCGCCACGGCACGGAGTGACGACTGCCTGAAACCCGGTTGGCGTCGACCGGGATCCGTGCCAGCGTCGGACCATGACCTCCCTCGTCGCCCACACCACCGTCGACTGCCGCAACGCCTACGAGCTCTCCGAGTGGTGGAAGGACCTTCTGGGCTACGCCGACCTCGACGGGGACCCCAACCTGCCCGGCCACGAGGAGTGCATGATCCGCGACGTCGAGTCCGGTCATCGGATCCTCTTCATCGAGGTGCCCGACGACAAGCTCCCGCCGAAGCGCATCCACTTCGACCTCCGCCCGCGCGAGGGCACCCGGGACGAGGAGGTCGAGCGGGTGGTCGCGATGGGTGCGCGTCAGGTGGGTGACCAGCGCGGCCGGTACGGCCCGGGCACGGGCTGGGTGGTCCTCGCCGACCCCGAGGGCAACGAGTTCTGCATCCTCAGGTCCCTCGACGAGGTGCACGCAGGACCCGTCCTCGAGGAGTGAGCGACAGCCGAGTCCTCGGACGCGACTCGACCCCGGAGCGGTGCTCCGGGGTCGAGTGCGGTGGTGGGTCGCCCAGCGTCAAGGACAGGGCGTCAAGGGATGAGCGTCAGTAGCGGATCGTGTAGAAGCCGGCCGACAGCGTGGTGATCTGGCTGGTGCCCTTGACGATCACGCGGAAGTAGACCTTCTGGCCGCGGCGGCCGGTGGGCAGCTTGACCCGGAACGCGCTCTTCTTGTTGGTCTTGACGGTGCGGTACTTCTTGTACTTCTTGCCAACCTTGCGCTGGATGACGACCTTCTTCTTCTTGTACGACGGCTTGATCTTGCCCACGATGCTCGTCCCGGGCGTCTTGGCCTTCAGCTTGTAGGTGACGCCGACGTTGAGGACGGCGGACTCGCTCGGGGCGTAGTTGTCCTCGTAGGCGTTGGTGGCGGCGTAGCCGGAGTAGACGACCTTGTAGGCCACGTTGGAGGTGGGCTTCTGGTCGGGCAGACTCAGGTAGCCGCTCGCGTCGACGGTGGCGACCGGCACCCACGTCGGGTTGGACGGCGTGTACTGGTAGAGCGTTGCGGTGCCCTCGTAGGCGCTGGTGCCGTCGGAGGCGACCACGGCGCCACGCAGGACGACGTCGCCGCCGTACTCGACCGGGTTGTCGCCGTAGGCGAGCTCGATGGTCGTGGTGGTGGTCAGGTTCGCCGTGGCCTGGGCGGGTGCGCTGATCGCGACCGGCGCCAGTCCGAGGAGGCCGGCCGTGGTCAGGCCGGCGATGAGTCGAGTGAAGCGCATGTGCCCCGTGTCCCCTTTCGATGGACGCCGTCGGCGTCCGCCATGTCAGACGCGGACCGGTGGCGGCCCGCTGGCCGCGACCTACCCAGCCCCTCGCCCCGGCAAACCCCGCCGGACCACTCGACTTCGCCGGGGCTTTCGTAGACTGGCGAGCGACCCCCGTCCACGGCTGGACGGGGGCTCGACGGCGTGCCCGCAGGGGCGCTGCCGACCCCGATGAGAGGACGCGATGAGCGCGCTGACCCGAGTGGCCGACGACCTGCTGGCCGGACCGGTGCTGGCCGAGGCGATGGCCGACTCCCGCGACGTCGCCACCCTCGACCTCACCGGTCCCGCGGCCGTGCGCCCCTTCGTGATCCGCGGGCTCGTCGACGCCGGCCGCACGGTCCTGGCCGTGACCGCCACCGCCCGGGAGGCCGAGGACCTCGTGGAGGAGCTCGTCGACCTGGTGGACCCGGCCCGCACCGCCTACTACCCGAGCTGGGAGACGCTGCCCCACGAGCGGCTGAGCCCGCGCAGCGACACCGTCGGTCGACGGCTGGCCGTGCTGCGCAGGCTGCGTCACCCCGGCACCGACGCCACCAACGGCCCGCTGTCGGTGGTCGTCGCCCCGATCCGGTCCCTCCTGCAGCCCCAGGTCCGGGGGCTTGCGGACCTGGAGCCGGTCGAGCTCGTCCCCGGCCAGACGGTCGCGCTCGAGGACGTCGTCCGCGGCCTCGCGGACGCGGCGTACACCCGGGTGGACATGGTGGAGAAGCGCGGCGAGTTCGCCGTGCGCGGCGGCATCGTCGATGTCTTCCCACCCACCGAGGAGCACCCGCTGCGGGTGGAGTTCTGGGGCGACGACGTCGAGGAGATCCGCGCGTTCGCGGTCGCGGACCAGCGCACCATGGGTGCCGTCCAGCGCCTGTGGGYGCCGCCGTGCCGTGAGCTGCTGCTCACCGAGGACGTACGCCGCCGCGCGGCCGAGCTGGGTCGCGCGCACCCGCAGCTGCTCGAGCTGACCGACAAGATCGCCGCCGGGATCGCGGTGGAGGGCATGGAGTCGCTGGCCCCCGCGCTGGTCGAGGAGATGGAGCTGCTGGTCGACCTGGTGCCGGCGGACACGACGGTCCTGGTGCTCGACCCGGAGCGGGCCCGCACCCGCGCCCACGACCTCGTCGCCACCAGCGAGGAGTTCCTCGGCGCCAGCTGGGCCGCCGCGGCCGGCGGCGGGCAGTCGCCCATCGACCTGTCCACCGCGTCGTACCGCGAGGTCGCCGACGTGCGCGAGCACGCCCTCGACCGCCGCCTCGCGTGGTGGACCGTGAGCCCCTTCGGCATCGAGACCGACGACGTGGCCGGCGTGGACCTCGACGTCGTGGTCGGCGCGGTGTCGTCGCGGTCGCTGTCCGCGCTGCCGGCGGAGGCCTACCGCGGCGACCTGGAGCGCGCCATCGCCGACGTCCGTGGGTGGCTGGCCGACGGCTACCGCGTGACCGTCGTGCACCCCGGCCACGGCCCGGCCGAGCGGATGGTGGAGGTCCTCGGGGAGCACGACGTGCCGGCCGGCCTCGACGCCGACGGCACGGGGGTCGTCACCGTCACCACCGGCTGCCTCACCCAGGGCGTCGTCGACCCCGCGGTGCGGGTCGCGCTCCTCACCGGTGAGGACCTCAGCGGGCAGAAGGCCTCCACGCGCGACATGCGCAAGATGCCCGCCCGCCGCAAGAAGCAGATCGACCCCCTCGAGCTCAAGGCCGGCGACTACGTCGTGCACGAGCAGCACGGCGTGGGCCGGTTCGTGGAGATGATGCAGCGCGAGATGGCCGGCGCCACCCGCGAGTACCTCGTCCTGGAGTACGGCGCGTCGAAGCGCGGCGCCCCGCCGGACCGCCTCTTCGTGCCGGCCGACACCCTCGACCAGGTCACCCGCTACGTCGGCGGCGAGCAGCCCAGCCTGGACCGGCTCGGCGGCGGCGACTGGACCAAGCGCAAGAACCGCGCCCGCAAGGCGGTCCGCGAGATCGCGGCCGAGCTCATCAAGCTGTACGCCGCCCGGCAGGCCACCCAGGGCCACGCCTTCGGCCCGGACACCCCGTGGCAGCGCGAGCTCGAGGACGCCTTCCCGTTCAACGAGACCCCGGACCAGCTGAGCACCGTCGACGAGGTCAAGGCCGACATGCGGCGCACGGTGCCGATGGACCGGCTGGTCTGTGGCGACGTCGGCTACGGCAAGACCGAGATCGCGGTCCGCGCGGCGTTCAAGGCGGTGCAGGACGGCAAGCAGGTTGCGGTGCTGGTGCCGACCACGCTGCTCGTCACCCAGCACCTGAGCACCTTCGCCGAGCGGATGAGCGGCTTCCCGGTCGTGCTCAAGGGCCTCTCGCGCTTCCAGACCGACAAGGAGGCCCGGACGGTCATCGACCAGCTCGCGACGGGCGAGGTGGACATCGTGGTGGGCACCCACCGGCTGCTCAACCCCGACATCCGGATGAAGGACCTCGGCCTGATCATCGTCGACGAGGAGCAGCGCTTCGGCGTCGAGCACAAGGAGCAGATGAAGCGGCTGCGTACCTCGGTCGACGTGCTCTCCATGAGCGCCACCCCGATCCCGCGCACCCTCGAGATGGCGGTCACCGGCATCCGCGAGATGTCCACCATCACCACCCCGCCGGAGGAGCGGCACCCGGTGCTGACCTACGTGGGCGCCTACGAGGACCGTCAGGTCGTGGCTGCCGTACGACGTGAGCTGCTGCGCGAGGGCCAGGTCTTCTTCATCCACAACCGGGTCAACTCGATCGAGAAGGCCGCCGCCCGCATCCGCGAGCTCGTGCCCGAGGCGCGGGTGGCCACCGCGCACGGCCAGATGGGGGAGCACCAGCTCGAGCAGGTGATGCTCGACTTCTGGGAGAAGCGCTTCGACGTGCTCGTCTGCACGACCATCGTGGAGTCCGGCCTCGACGTGTCCAACGCCAACACGATGATCATCGAGCGGGCCGACACCCTCGGCCTGTCCCAGCTGCACCAGCTGCGCGGCCGCGTCGGGCGGTCCCGGGAGCGGGCCTACGCCTACTTCCTCTACCCGGCCGAGAAGCCGCTGACCGAGACCGCGCACGAGCGGCTGGCCACCCTGGCCCAGCACTCCGACCTCGGCGGCGGCATGGCGATCGCCATGAAGGACCTCGAGATCCGCGGCGCCGGCAACCTGCTGGGCGGCGAGCAGTCGGGCCACATCGCCGACGTGGGGTTCGACCTCTACGTGCGGCTGGTCGGCGAGGCGGTCGCGGACTTCAAGGGCGACGCCGAGCCCGAGGTCAACGAGGTGCGCATCGAGCTGCCCGTCGACGCCCACCTGCCGCACGACTACATCCCCTCCGAGCGGCTGCGGCTCGAGATCTACAAGCGCCTCGCCGAGGTGCGCTCCGACGAGGACGTCGACGGGCTCCGCGAGGAGCTCGTCGACCGGTACGGCGAGCCGCCGGCCGTCGTGGAGTCGTTGCTGATCGTGGCGCGGTTCCGGGCGCGGGCGCGGAGCGCCGGAGTCGGCGAGGTGACGATCGCGGGCAGGAACGTGCGGTTCGCGCCCGTCGACCTGCCCGAGTCGCGCGTCGTACGCCTCAACCGGATCTACCCCAAGTCCATCGTGAAGGCGCCGGTGAGCACGATCCTGGTGCCGCGGCCACAGACCGCGGTCATCGGGGGCAAGCCGATCGCGGGCATCGCCCTGCTTGAATGGGCCCGTGGTGTGATCGACACCATCATCGATCCGCCCGAGGCCCAGCAGGCCCGACAGGCCCAGCAGTCCCAGCCGTCGAGGAGTGACGCGTGAGCACAACCCGTCTGAAGACCGTCCTGCGGACGGCGGGGGCCGTGGCCCTCTCCGGCCTCGTGCTCACCGGATGCGGCAGCAGTGCCCGTCCGGGGGTGGCCATCGAGGTCGGCGACGAGACGATCTCCACCAGCACCGTGGACAGCGCGTCCGCGCACCTGTGCACCGCGCTCGGCGACGAGTTCAGCGCCAACGGCACCGTGGTACCGATGGGCTTCATCCGTCAGGGCGTCGTCCAGCTCATGGCGCTGTCGTCGACCGCGCACCAGATCGCCGACGAGTACGGCGTGGAGCCGGGCGCGGCGTACGAGCGCGAGGTCGCGTCCCGCACCCGCACCGCCGCGGCCTTCCCCGAGGAGGTGCGCGACGACTACGTCGAGGTGATGAGCGCCAACGCGCTCGCCAACGACGTCCTCGAGCAGGTCGGCCGCGCTGAGCTGGCCGAGCAGGGCTTCGAGGACCCGACCGTCGACCAGGTCAACCAGGCGGGCACCGACATCTTCACCTCGTGGCCCGACGCCAACGGGATCGTCGTGGACCCGCGCTACGGCGTGGAGCTCGTCGACGGCACCCTCACCCCGGTCGACACCAACCTCTCGATGGCCGTCGGCGACGACGCGAAGGCAGGACTGGCGACCGAGCCCGACCCGACCTACGCCAACACGCTGCCCGAGAACCACCGCTGCGGCTGACACGGTGGGGCCGGGGATGGCGCCGACGGGGGAGCCCGCGTCGGGGGACGCCCTCGTCGAGTTCGTCGCGGTGATGCGGCGGCTGCGGGCCGAGTGCCCGTGGAAGGCCGCCCAGACGCACTCCTCGCTCGCCCGCTACCTGCTCGAGGAGACCCACGAGACGCTCGAGGCGATCGACGTGGGCACGGGGTCCGGAGACTGGGACCACCTGCGCGAGGAGCTCGGTGACCTCCTCCTCCAGGTCTACTTCCACGCGGCGATCGCCGAGGAGCGCGGCGACTTCACGATCGACGACGTCGCGGCCGACATCGTCGCCAAGCTGCGCAGCCGCAACCCGCACGTCTTCGGCGAGGTCGCCGGCGAGCTGCTCACCCCCGAGCAGGTCAACGCCGAGTGGGAGGCGCGGAAGGCGGTCGAGAAGCCGCACCGCACCTCGGTCACCGACGGCCTCCCGCCCGGCCTGCCCGCGCTGCTGTACGCCGACAAGGTGCTGGACCGGCTCGAGCGCGCGGGACGTCATGAGGATCGGTCGCCCGCGCGACCAGGTCCCATGACGTCCGAGGAGCTGGGGGAGCGGCTGCTCGCACTGGTGGCGCAGGGACGAGAGTCGGGCGTCGACCCCGAGCAGGCGCTGCGCCTCGCCGTACGCCGTGAGGTCGAGGACGCCGAGGCGGCCGCGGCCCGACCCGGTGCCGCCGACCGCCCTGAACGGCCCCGGGGGCACCGGTCCGGGCGGGTCTAGGCTGAGGGCGCACGTGACCCCACCCACGACTTCCCAGGAGCAACCTGTGGCATCCATCGCAGC
>NZ_JBFUMD010000088.1:0-18511 GCF_054049555.1 Nocardioides sp. P5_C9_2 | reverse complement strand
GGGAGGCGACGCCGAGCTCGGCCGCCGCCCGCTCGCACGCGTCGCGCCGCGACGCGTAGCCGCCGTCGGTGAGCACGTGCGGGGCGTGCGGGTCGATGACCAGCAGGGTCAGTCCGGCGGCGTCGAGGTCGCACGGCACCGCCTCGACGGTGCGGTCGCGGGCGTCGAAGAAGCTGAGGTGGTCGGCGCTCGAACGCAGGATCGCGGTCTGGTCCAGGAGGCCGGTCGGGGCGCCGACGTAGTCGTTCTCGGCCCGCTGGACGAGCAGGGCGAGCTCCTCGCGGGGCACGTCCTCGCCGGCGAGGCCGAGCAGCGCCAGCGCGACGGCGCACTCCAGGGAGTGGCTGGACGACAGGCCGCCGCCGCGGGGCACCTCGCTCGAGATGGCGAGGTCGGCCCCGGCCAGCGGGGCGCCGAGGCGCTCGCCGAGCACCCAGGCGATCCCGGCGACGTACRCCGCCCAGCCGGACACGTCGCCCGGCGTCGTGGTCGTCGCGAAGTCGGCGGGCTCGAGGTCGCCGGAGGTGGCGGTGATGCGCCCGTCGGTGCGCGGGGTCGCGGTGACGGTGGTCCGCTGCGGCAGGGCGAAGGGCAGCGCGAAGCCGTCGTTGTAGTCGGTGTGGTCGCCGATGAGGTTGACCCGGCCGGGCGCGGACCAGGTCTGGGTGCCGGTGCCGACGGCCATCAGATCCGCTCCCGCAGCCAGGCGATGTCGTCGGTGTGCTCGGCGGCCCCGCCGGGCGTCTCCAGGCAGACCGGCGCCTCGGCGTCGCGGATGATCGCGGCGAGCAGGTCGGGGTCGATGTGGCCGGCGCCCAGGTTGGCGTGCCGGTCGGCCCCGGAGTCGAAGGTGTCACGGCTGTCGTTGCAGTGCACCAGGTCGATGCGCCCGGTGATCGCTGTGACGTCCGCGACGACGGTCTCCAGCGGGTTGCCCCCGGCGTGCGCGTGGCACGTGTCGAGGCAGAAGCCGACCCGGTCGGCCTGCTCGGTGCCGCCGATCGCGTCCCAGACCCGGGCGATCCGCTCGAGGTGGCGGGTCATCGCGTGGTCGCCGCCCGCGGTGTTCTCGATGAGCAGCGGGAGCGTGAGGTCGGTCGCCTCGACCGCCTTGCGCCAGTTGTCGAACCCCTTCTCGGGGTCGTCGTCCTTGTTGACGTGGCCGCCGTGGACGATCAGGCCCTTGGCCCCGATCTCGGTCGCGGCGTCGACGTGCTGCTGCAGGAGCTTGCGGCTCGGGATCCGGATCCGGTTGTTGGTCGTGGCGACGTTGACGATGTACGGCGCGTGGACGTAGAGGTCGACGCCCGCCTCCGTGGCGGCCTCCCGCAGCGCCGCGGCGCCCCCGGCGTAGCGGATCTCGGGGCCCTTGTAGGACTGCGGGTCGCCGAGGAAGAACTGCACGAGCGGCGCCCGGCGGGCCTGTGCCTCGGCGATCGGGTCGGTCTGGTCCACGTGCGCGCCGATCAAGATGCTCATGGCGGTCAGGCTAGCCGTGGGCGCGGACATCGCGCCCGGGTCGGGACGTGGATCCCGGCGGTCGGGATCCCGGCGTTCACGACAGGACGCGGGCGACGACGACCGCGCACGTGACGAGCGCCCCGAGGCAGGCGACGACGCCGGCCCAGCCCCGCCAGTCGGGTGTGCCCGCGTCCGTGGGACGGCGGTCCCGCCGTCCTCCCGGGAGGGCGGGCAGGCGGTCCGGCACCGCAGGCCCGGGCTCGACGGGGATGTCGAGGCGGCGCAGCAGGCGCAGGGCGGCCTCGGCGGAGGCGAGCCGCTGCTCGGGGTCCACGACCAGGAGCCGCTCGAGGAGGGGCCGCAGCCGGCTCGAACCGATCGGACCCTGGCGGGACGGAGGCAGGCCGGTGAGGAGCTGCAGGCCGACGCGGCCCACGGCGTACAGGTCCTGGCACGGGTCCGGCGGCGCTCCCCGTGCCTGCTCGGGCGCCATGTAGCCGTCGGTGCCGATGGCGCCGGGGACCGTCGTCCACCGTCGGTCCTCGACGGGGGCGGCCACCCCGAAGTCGGCGAGGCGCAGGTGCGGGTCGAGGGGGCCGCCGGCCGCGAGCAGGAGGTTGGCGGGCTTCACGTCGCGGTGCACCAGCCCGGCGGCGTGGACGGCGGCGAGACCCATCAGGAGCTGCTCGAGCAACCGGGCGGCGTACCCCACGGGCAGTGGGCCGTGCTCGTCGAGCAGCTGCTGGACCGACCCGCCCGGCACGAGGTCCATGGCCAGCAGGACGAGGTCGTCCTCGGCGGCCCAGCCGGTGGGGGCCACCACGTGCGGGTGYCGCACCCGGACCGCCTGCTCGCGCACGAAGCGGGCGAGCAGGCTCGCCGAGTGCTGACCCAGGACCTTGACCGCCACCAGCTGGCCGGTGCGGGTGTCGTGGGCCCGCCACACCGAGCCCATGCCCCCGGCGCCGATCTGGTCGAGCAGCACGAAGCGTCCGGCGACCGGGGCGGACGGACGACCGGCGCGGGAGAGCACGACGACGACGCTAGCGGCGCACGCCGTGGCGTGCTGCCGGTCATCCACAGGCCCGGTCCTCGGGGATCGTCTGGGGATTGCCCCGGCGCGGTCAGCCGCTGCTAGCCTTTCCTGTCGCTCCCTATCCGTTGGGGGCATCCTCCTGCCACGGATCGTCCGTGGCCGCATGAGTCCGAAGGAGGTAGACACGCATGACGCGTGCCTACGAAGTGATGGTGATCCTCGACCCCAGTCTCGAGGAGCGCACCATCGAGCCGTCTCTCGACAAGTACCTCAACGTCATCCGCAAGGACGGCGGGTCCGTCGACAAGGTCGACGTGTGGGGCCGGCGCCGCCTGGCCTACGAGATCAAGAAGAACGCCGAGGGCATCTACGCGGTGATCTCGCTGCAGGCCGAGCCTGCGACCGTCAAGGAGTTCGACCGCCAGCTCACGCTGAACGAGTCGATCCTGCGTACCAAGGTCCTCCGCCCCACGCTCTGAGCGTGATTGTGGAGAACCTCCTCCTGATGTCGGTGGCCTCGGCAACGATGGCCCTCGACCTCACATCGTGATCATTAGGGAGTCCTGACATGGCAGGCGAGACCGTCATCACCGTCGTCGGCAACCTCGTCGACGATCCGGAGCTGCGCTTCACCCCCTCGGGTGCGGCCGTGGCCAACTTCCGGATCGCGTCGACGCCGCGCACCTTCGACCGTCAGAGCAACGAGTGGAAGGACGGCGACGCGCTGTTCCTCTCCTGCTCGGTCTGGCGTCAGGCCGCGGAGAACGTTGCCGAGTCCCTCCAGCGCGGCATGCGTGTCGTGGTGCAGGGCCGTCTCAAGTCGCGTCAGTACGAGACCCGCGAGGGCGAGAAGCGCACCGTCATGGAGATCGAGGTCGAGGAGGTCGGTCCGTCGCTGAAGTACGCGACGGCCAAGATCTCCAAGACCACCCGTTCCGGCTCCGGCGGGGGCGGCGGTTTCGGTGGCGGTGGCGGCAACTCCTCCTCGGGCGGCGACGACCCGTGGGCCACGCCCGCCCCCCAGGGTGGCGGTCAGGCCGGCGGTTACGGCGGCGGCCAGCCCGCGCAGTCCGGTGGCGGCTTCGGCGGCCAGCAGGGCGGCGGTCAGCAGGGCGGCGGCTACGGCGGCGGTTCCGGCGGCGGGTCCAACCAGGGCGGTGGCCAGCAGGCCAACGACCCCTGGGGCGCTCCCGGCGTGGGCGGCTCCGACGAGCCCCCGTTCTGATTCCTCACTGTTCTGATTCCTCACTGAGCACGAGCACCACCTCCCCGAATACACCTCAACCATTCCGGGCCAGTAACCAACCTGGTCCGGGCTTCTAGAAAGGAAGCACCACAATGGCCAAGGCAGTGATTCGCAAGCCGAAGAAGAAGGTTTGCCAGTTCTGCAAGGAGAAGGCGACCGGTGTCGACTACAAGGACACCACCCTGCTCCGCAAGTTCATCTCCGACCGCGGCAAGATCCGTGCGCGTCGCGTGACCGGCAACTGCGTCCAGCACCAGCGCGACGTGGCGATCGCCGTCAAGAACGCCCGCGAGGTCGCCCTGCTGCCCTACACGTCCACCGGACGCTGAGGAAGGGGAGAGACACCATGAAGCTCATCCTGACCCAGGAAGTCGACGGCCTCGGTGCCCCCGGCGACGTGGTCGAGGTCAAGGACGGCTACGGCCGCAACTACCTCGTGCCCCGTGGCCTCGGCATCCGCTGGACCCGCGGCGGCGAGAAGACCGTCGAGTCGATCAAGGGCGCACGCACGGCTCGCGCCGCGCGCGACGCCGACCACGCCAAGGAGATCAAGACCAAGCTCGAGGCCTCCGCGGTCTCGGTCAAGGTCCGCTCCGGCGCCGGCGGCCGCCTCTTCGGCGCCGTCACCACCGCGGAGATCGCCGAGGCGATCACCGAGGTCTCCGGTGCCCCGGTCGACCGCCGCACCATCGTCGTCGCCCAGCCCATCAAGGCGCTCGGTGCCCACGAGG
Organism: Nocardioides sp. P5_C9_2; assembly: GCF_054049555.1. Taxonomy (NCBI): domain Bacteria; kingdom Bacillati; phylum Actinomycetota; class Actinomycetes; order Propionibacteriales; family Nocardioidaceae; genus Nocardioides; species Nocardioides sp. P5_C9_2. The sequence continues at coordinate 14,037 of NZ_JBFUMD010000088.1, read as the reverse complement.
TGTCGGTCAAGCTGCACGACGAGGTGTCGGCCACGGTCGCCCTCAACGTGATCCCGGCCTGACGCACACGCTCCACCTGCGCGGCCCGCTCCCTGCTGGGGGCGGGCCGTGCTGCATTTCCTGCGACGTCCGAGGGGCGTCGAGGTCGGGCAGTGAGGACGCCGCTCAGTCGCCCTTGCGGACGTTGGTCCGGGCTAGCACGGCGTCGATCGCGACCTTCCGGCCGCGGCTCAGCACCTCGATGACGACCTTGCCGCGCCGGGTGCCGGAGAACTGGTCGATGACCACGATCTCCCGCTGGGACGCCTTCGCGCGGCCGAGGTCGACGCTGCGCCAGCCGGTCGATCCGACGCGGACCCGGACCTTCCCGTACGACGGCGCGGTCGGGGCGTAGAGCCTCAGCTCACCGACCTTCCGGGTCTTCAGCACCAGCCGGGCGCCCCGGGCGCGGCTCACCAGGACGGAGCCGTCGAGGGCGCCCGGAGAGGTGCGCGTCCTCCAGCCGGTGCGCCGCCGGGGCTCGTCGGGCACGGAGAAGGCGAACGGCTCGGTCCAGGCGCTCGGCGTCCCGGCTCGGTCGACGGCACGCGAGGTGAAGACGTGGTCGCCGGAGGCGACGTCGGCCAGCACCCAGGCTCCGGGGGCGCAGGGGACGGCGGCCTGGTCGAGCAGGCACTCGAAGAGCGCGTCCTTCTCGTTGCTGTTGAGGCGGATCGGCAGCCGCCGTGACGGTACGACGGGGCGCTGCGGCGACTGCGCGTCGTACGCGTCGGGGTTCGCGAAGGCGACCGGGGCGGCGGTGTCCTGGCTCCACGTGAGGGTGGCCGGGGTGGCGTCGCGGTCGTCGCCGGCCTCGTCGTTCAGCGGGAGCAGGGGGGAGGAGGAGTAGGGGATGGCCTGGTCGTGGGCGTCGACGGCGCGGACCGAGAACGCATAGGCCTGGTCGGAGTCGACGAGTCCGGAGTAGGTGCGCGGACTGGTGCAGGACGTCCAGTCGTGTGCCTGCGCCGGACCGGTCAGCCGGCACTCCAGGGCGATCGGGTCGGCGTCCGCGTCGGTGTGCCGGCCCGTGAAGGTGAAGGTCATCGTGGAGGTGGCCACCCAGCCGCCGGCGTGGGGCGGCGTCGAGGCGACGACGGGACTCGTCTCCGGCGGGGTCGTGTCGTCGCATCCCGCCTGCAGGTATCCCGGCTCGGCCAGGCAGCCCGGCGAGGCGTACGACGGCGAGCCGAGCCCGACCGGCAGCAGGGCGGCGGCCAGCGCCGTGGCGGCGAGCGCGGCGGTCCGGCGAGTGGTGTTCATGTCTGCTCCGAGGTGGGTGATGACTGGCACAACGCCGGCCGGTGGGACAGGTTACGAGTCGCGGGACCGGGCGGCCGCGGCGTCCGCACCGTGCCGCGCGGTCGCCCAGGGTCGGGCGGCGTAGGAGAAGAGGAGAACGATCAGCAGCAGCACCACGCCGGCCGCACCGGCGTAGACGGCGGACAGCGCGTCGGCAGAGGCGTCGGCGGAGAAGGCGAGGACCGGTGCGAGGGCCGAGAGGCCGACGAGCACGGTCGTCGTACGCAGCCACGCGCTGGCCCGGCGATCGCCGGTGGCGCCGGCTCGCGCGGCGAGCTCGCGGCAGAGCAGCGCGCAGGTCGCGAGCTGGGGAAGGTTCACGGCCCACCACAGCGACGGGTGCAGGTCGTCGAGCGCGTCCTGCACGGGCGGCCACCACACCACAACAGCGACGGTCAGGGCGCTGACGGCCAGGGCACCGAGCACCGGGGAGAGCTGCAGCCGGCGGATCCCCAGCAGGACCAGTACCCAGCCGACGGCGTCCGGGAGGGCGTCGTACCCGTGGACGCGTGCCGTCAGCGCCACGACCAGCAGCCCCATGGCGACGGACTGGAGGGGCTTCACGCGCGAGACGCTAGCGCCCCCGTCACCAACCACGCGTCACCGCGGGCGCGGCGGGTCAGGATGACGTACCGCGCCCCCATGAAGACGACGACCATGGCCAGCCATACGGGCACGAGCCCCCCGGGGCCGAGGGCCGCGAGCAGGGCCACCGGGGCGTAGAGCACCAGCACGACCAGCCCGCCCCACGCGAGGTAGCGACCGTCGCCGGCGCCGATCAGCACGCCGTCGAGCACGAAGACCACGCCGGCGACCGGCTGGCCGAGGGCGGCGACGAGCAGCACCGGCACCAGGAGCCGCTGGACGTCCGGATCGGAGGAGAAGAGCGCCCCGACCCACGGCGCGCACGCGGCGAGGAGCAGCCCGGTGGCGAGTCCGCCGACCCAGCCCCAGCGGACCAGGCGGTCGGTGAGCCGGCGCGTCCCCTCGACGTCTCCGGCCCCCAGCGCGCGGCCGGTGATCGCCTGCGCGGCGATGGCCAGGGCGTCGAGGGTGAAGGCGAGGAAGGTCCACAGCGTGAGGGCGATCTGGTGGGTCGCCAGGTCGAGCGCGGAGTCGGTGCCGGCGAGCGTGACGGCGTACGTGCCGACGAGCAGGCAGGCGCGGAGGGTCAGCGTCCGCATCACCAGGGGCGTGCCGGCGTGTGCCGCGGCTCGGATCCCGCGGAGGTCCGGGGAGAGCGGAGCGCCCTCGCGGCGCGCGGCCCGGACGACGACGGCGACCAGCACGGCGGCGCTGGCGACCTGGGCGATGAGCGAGCCGACGGCCGAGCCGGCGATGCCGAGGTCGAGGCCGTGGACGAGGGTGACGTTGAGGACGATGTTGGCGATGTTGCCGCCCACGGCGACCCACAGCGGGGTGCGGGTGTCCTGGAGTCCCCGCAGGACACCGGTCGTGGCGAGCATGAGCAGCAGGGGCGTGGTCCCCCAGATGGCGATGCGCAGGTACGTCGTGGCCTGCGCGCTCACCGCGTCCCCCGCACCGAAGAGCCCGACGAGGGGCGCGGCGAGGACGAAGCCGGCCACGGTGGCGACGCCGCCGATGAGCACGGCCAGCCAGCAGCCGTCGATGCCCTGGGCGAGGGCGCCGCGCAGGTCCCCGGCGCCGAGGTGGCGCGCGACGCTGGCCGTGGTGCCGTAGGCGAGGAAGACGCAGAGACCGACGACGGTCTGCAGAACCGCTCCGGCGACGCCGAGCCCGGCCAGCGGCGTGGTCCCGAGGTGTCCCACGACGGCGGCGTCGGAGAGCAGGAAGAGGGGTTCGGCGACCAGTGCCAGGAAGGCCGGGACGGCGAGTCGCAGGATCTCGCGGTCGGTCGTGGTCACGCCGGCCAGCGTAACGACCAAGGAGGGCCGATGACCATGACATGTGACGCATGTGAAAGTTCGAGCCACCCGAAGGGACTACCTGTGTACAACCCGACCGGACCTGTGGGAAATGCGCCGGTTGTGCTGCATGTCGACAAACCGACCGGCGACTCCCACATGTCGAGAAGGTGGACGGCGGGTGCGGGGAGAAGATTTCGGTCCACAGCCCCATAGATGCGTTTGCGCAGGTCAGAGCGGTGTCGAGTGGGGCGGACCGGGGGTTGTCCACAGCCCGGTCCCCAACCAGTGCACAACTTGCCGCGTGTCGTCCACGGTAATCCACCTCTTATCCCCAGGGCCTGTGGATAACTCGGCGTTGCGGACTGGTCGGTCGGCGTGCGGGCCACGTAGCGTCACGCGATGCGGGACCCGGACCTCGGGCGACGCACGACGGCGGACCGGCGTCGTACGCAGTGATGTCGGTGAGTGTCCCTAGGGTCTGCACCAGGCGCAGCGGCAAGGGCCGGGAGTGGCCAGGACGAGGAGTTTCGGGTGAGCATCGCGGGCCAGGACCTGGGGCACGACAGCGGACCCCGCGACCCGGAGTACGACTGGGGTGACGGCCCCGCGGCGTACGAGCCGGGCAACTCCCCCCGCCAGCCCGGCGACCGCACGCCTCCCCAGGACAACGCGGCCGAGCAGTCGGTGCTCGGCTCGATGCTCATCTCCAAGGACGAGATCGCCAACGTCACCGAGACCCTGCGCGGCGTCGACTTCTACCGTCCCGCGCACGAGAAGATCCACGACGCGATCATCGACCTCTACGGTCGCAGCGAGCCCGCGGACCCGATCACCGTGGCCGCCGAGCTGGCGCGCCGCGGTGAGCTGTCCAACGTCGGGGGTGCGCCCTACCTCCACACGCTGTCGGCCAACGTGCCGATCGCCGCCAACGCTGCCTACTACGCCGAGATCGTCGTGCAGATCGGCTACGCCGGCGWGGGGGCCGTCGACGACGTCGTCGACCAGGCCCAGGCCGAGGTCTACAAGATCACCGACCGTCGCACGGCGGAGGACTACGCGCCCCTGTCGGACATCATGAACCCCGTCCTCGACGAGATCGAGGCGATCGGCAACCGCGAGGCCGGCCTGTACGGCGTGCCCACCGGCTTCGCCGACCTCGACGACCTCACCAACGGCCTCCACTCCGGCCAGATGATCATCGTCGCGGCGCGACCCGCCATGGGCAAGGCGCTCGCCCTCGACACGCCGCTGCCCACGCCCAGCGGCTGGACGACCATGGGTGAGGTCGCGGTGGGTGACCTGCTGTACGACGCCGACGGACGCCCGACCCGGGTGGTCGCGGCGACCGAGGTGATGGAGGACCGGCCCTGCTACGAGGTCCGGTTCTCGGACGGTTCGTCCATCGTCGCGGACGCYGAGCACCAGTGGCTCACCGAGACCCGGGCCGCCCGCAAGTCGAAGTGGGCCGCCGACCACCACTACACCAGGGCCCGCAACCAGCAGGTGCACGCTTCCGTGGTGACGACCGAGCAGATCGCCGCGACCGTCCGCCTCGGCACCGAGCAACGCGCCAACCACGCGGTGCTCAACGCGTTGCCGCTGGTGGGCAGCTCCGACGACCTGCTCATCGACCCGTACGTCCTGGGGGCGTGGCTCGGCGACGGACACAGCGCCGGCAACCGCATCACGTGCGAGACCGACGAGATCCCGATGTTCATCGAGGGTCGCGGCTACCGGGTGGAGCCCAAGGGGGACATGCTCTACTCGATCCGACTTCACGAGGACGAGGCGATCGAGGCAGTCCGCGGGGTGTGCGTCGACTGTGGGAGCACGTGCTCGGGGGCGCGTCGGTGTGCTGCCTGCCACGCCGACAACTCGTTCACTGCTCAGCTCCGTCGGGTGGGCGTGCTCGGGGACAAGCACGTGCCGATGGCCTACCTGCGTGCGAGCGAGGATGCGCGCCGCGCTCTGCTCGCCGGACTGATGGACACCGACGGCACGGTCGTGCGGGGTGTCGGCAGCTGCCAGTTCGCGGTGACCAACGAGCGGCTCGCTCGCGACGTCTACGAGCTCGTCGTGAGCCTCGGCTACCGCTGCGGGCTTCGCACCAAGCGGGTCCAGGGCCGCAGCGAGGCCTCCTCCACGTGCTACATCCTGAACTTCTCGACGACCGACGACGTGTTCTTCCTGGAGCGCAAGCACCTGCTCCACAAGGAGGAGCGCCCGGCGAGCACCGTGCGCATCGGTCGCCGCTACATCACCCACGTCACGCCTGTCCCCTCCGTGCCGGTCCGGTGCGTGCAGGTCGACAACGACGACCACTTGTACCTGGCGGGTGAGTCGATGATCCCTACCCACAACTCGACCCTCGCCCTCGACTTCTGCCGCGCGGCGTCGATCCACAACAACCTCACCAGCTGCTTCTTCAGCCTCGAGATGACGCGCTCCGAGATCATGATGCGACTCCTGTCCGCCGAGGCGAAGGTGCCGCTCAACCACATCCGCAACGGCCAGATGGGCGACCAGGACTGGGACGCGCTGGCCCGCAAGATGGGGCAGGTCTCCGGTGCGCCGATGTTCATCGACGACTCGCCCAACATGACGATGATGGAGATCCGGGCCAAGGCTCGCCGCCTCAAGCAGCGCCACGACCTCAAGCTCATCGTCATCGACTACATGCAGCTGATGAGCTCGGGCAAGAAGGTCGAGTCCCGCCAGCTCGAGGTCTCGGAGTTCTCGCGCCAGATCAAGCTGCTGGCCAAGGAGCTCGAGCTGCCGATCATCGCGCTCTCGCAGCTCAACCGTGGTCCCGAGCAGCGCGGCGACAAGCGCCCGATGATGAGCGACCTGCGTGAGTCCGGCTCGCTGGAGCAGGACGCCGACATGGTGATCCTGCTGCACCGCGACGACGTCTACGAGAAGGAGTCGACCCGCCCCGGCGAGGCCGACCTGATCGTGGCCAAGCACCGCAACGGCCCGACCCGCGACCTGACCGTGGCCTTCCAGGGTCACTACTCGCGGTTCGTGGACATGGCGCACTGACGCCGGTCACCGCACCGGGGGCGTCGTCGGCGTCGTGCTCGGCCTCGATCCGTCGGTGCCCCGGCCCGGGTCGAGGTGCACCACGACGGCCAGGACGCCCGGCCCGGCCAGGTCGACCTCGACGTCCCCCAGGGCCCGGAGCATGGCGAGCGAGGCGAGGTTGTCGGCGCGGGTGACGGTGCGGATCCGCTCGACCCCGTCCGGGCGTTGCGTCATCAGGATCTCCAGCAGCGCCGTCGCCACACCACGCCCCTGCCACTCGTCGACGACCGTGACGCCGAGGTCCGCGGCGGAGGCGTCGTCCGCGTAGCGGATGATCCGGGCGAGGCCCACCGGGACCTCCGTCCCGTCCTCGGCCGTGATCATGGCGACCAGCGCGACGTGGTCGACGCCGTCCACGTCGTCCACCAGATGGTCGAGCATCGTCTGGGTCAGCGTCGGGACCGCGGCCAGGAACCGGCCGGACCGTGTCCGGAGTGACAGGTGCTCGTACTCCTGCCGGAGCGCCTCGCGGTTGGCCGCGACGAGGGGTACGACGAAGCCGTCCGTGCCGTCGCGGAAACGTACCGGTGTCAGGTCATCCACGCTGCCGCCCGTCGTACGGAGGACACTGAAGCCAGTGTCATTGCAGACGCGAGGCGCGACCAGGGACCTTCGTCCCGCGGCGCGAGACGGAACCGGAGGTGGGGGACATGGCTGAGATCGTGCTGCGGGTGCGCCTGACGAGTGGTGACCAGCTCGACGTCACCTACCAGGGGGACGGCGACGAGGACGAGCTCATCGACCGGGTCGTCGCCACCCTCGCGGACGCCTCCGGGGTGCTGCGCACCAGTCATGGCGACCGGCTCCTGGTGCTCTACGCACGGGGCGTGGCCGCCGTCGAGATAGCGCCCCGCGGGGCGGTCCTCTAGCTGTGATCCCCGGTGCCACGCGATCTGCACCCACAAATTGAGCACGTTTGCCGCCAATTTCGCGCCGCGGGCGTCTCTCGCGAGGAGGCTCGCACCATGACCGGTCCGATGTTCGAGGAGTGGGCCGCGGCGATCAGCGAGCTGWTGGGCGCGGCCGACGACTTCGCCGTGCGGGCCCAGGCGCAGGAGGCCTCGCGCGACCGGTCGCGCCCCGGCACGGGCCTGCACCACCAGCACGCCCACTCGGCGACGCTGTGGCGCCTGGCCGAGCACCGGCTCCGCACCCGGATCCGCGAGCTGGAGCTGGAGGCCGGGGCCGACCGCAGCCCGGCGGTGTAGACCCCGCACGCAGCCTCCTCCCCGGGCGTGCCGACTGTGCGAGGCTCGCTCCATGGGCACCGTCGACGAGGGACGCGGCCGGCGCGTCGACTACCGGCTGGCGGGCGCCGCGGCCCTCGCCGAGGCCACCGCACGCGTCTTCGTCGTCCCCAGGCCCGCCGAGCGCAGGGGCGTGCTTCCCGGCGATCTCGTCGAGGTCCTGTGCGAGATCGTCGACCCGGTGGAGGGGATGCCGGGCGTGGAGCGGCTCTGGGTGCGCGTCTCGCGAGCGCGCGGCACCGAGCTCCACGGCGTGGTGGACGCCGAGCCGAGGTTCATCACGACCGTGGGTCCCGGTGACGAGATCGCCTTCGGTCCCGAGCACGTCGTCGCGACCCACGACCTCTCGGCCGCACGCACCGCCGTCGTGAGCCGGCGAGCCCACGTCGAGGACACCCGGCCGCGCTTCGTCTACCGGCAACCCCCCATGAGCCCGTCGGACTCCGGTTTCTCCGTCATGGTGGGCGACGAGTCGCAGGCGGAGCTGGACGATCCCGGGGCGTTGACGTCGCACGCCCTCGGTGTCCTGCTGGCCCGATGGCCCGAGCTCGGGCCGGTCTTCGCCTCCCGGTCCGTGGAGGGCGAGTGGATCTGGGACGAGTCGACGCGGAGGTACGTGCCGCGCCCGTCTCCGAGGTGACCGGGTCCTCGTCAGGGACGCGGTGCGCACACCACGGGTCGGTCAGCCCAGCAACCGGCGTCCGGCCGCGATCGACCGACCATCCAGCCACCGGGGCGCCGACGCCCGGTAGGCCTCGTAGTCGGCGCCGAAGTTGGCCAGCAGGGCAGGTTCCTCCGCGGCGATCTGTGAGCGGTCGATGACGAGCGTGAAGGCGGCGACCGGGAGCAGCGCGGCCCAGGACCCGCGGCGTACGGCGTGTGCGACGAGCAGCCCGGTCAGGCCGACGTACATCGGGTTCCGGGTGACCGCGTTGACGCCGGTCGTCACCAGCACGGCCGCCTGCGACGGGTCGAACGGCTCGAGGGTGGTGCCCTGGCTCCGGAACTGCCGCACCGCGGCGGCGGCCAGTCCCACCGAGGCCCCGGTGAGTGCGGTGGCGGCCACCGTCCGGGGAGCCGAACGCGACGACCCACCCCTGCTCAGCGCCCACTGGCCGATGCCCGCGACGAGGGCCATCAGGGGAGGAGGGGGACGCGTCACGCCACCCACCATGCCACCGTCGGGGCCCGCCGTCGATGGTCCCGTCACGCACGGCCAGCGCAGACGGGCATCAGGGGCGGCACCCGACCGGGTGCCGCCCCTGACGTGGCGCTGCTGTCGTGGACGGCTCAGCCGACGCGGACCTTCTTCGACGACGCGGCCGGGATCGCCGGCCCGGACCCACCGACGATGACCTCACCGGCGCCGGCGAACTTCGCGCGGATGAAGGTCTTCTTGCGGGTCTTGAGCTTCGTCTTGGCCACACCGGTGCTCGAGGTGGTGACGGTCTTGATGGTCTTCCACTTCTTGCCGACCTTCTTCTGGAAGGCGACCGGCTGACCGGCGACCGGCGCGGCGGTGCCGTCCGTCTTCGCGACCAGGCGGGACTTGGCGGTCACCTTCGTGCCCTTGGTCTTCGCCTTCAGCGACAGCGAGGTGCTCGCCTTGCCGACCACCTGGAAGGTCGACGGCGCCCCGTTGATCGCGTCGTAGTACGTCTTGCCGGAGGCGTCGGTCCAGGTCTTCAGGATCGGCTGCAGCGTCCAGGTGCCGCGGGGCTCGATCCGGCCGCAGATCTGGATGGTGGTCGTGCCGCTCAGCGGGGACCCGTTGATCGTGCCGACGTAGCTGCTCACGCCCTCGGCGCCCGTGGGGTAGACGGGCTTGATCTGCAGGAACCAGCTCTTCGCGTCGGCGGGGATGTTCACCGTGTAGCTCACCGGCTGGTCGATGCAGGTGTCGCCGACGTAGGCGGTGGGCGTGGTGGCGGTGGACTCGCCCACGGCGTGGGCGGGAGCGGCGGTCGCGACGAGTGCGGCGGCCGTCATGGCGAGCGCGGCGATCCGGGCGGTGAGCTTCATCGAGGTCCTTCGGGTCGGTGGGTCGGGCGGCCGGGGGTGTGCCGGAGGCGGCACGCGGCCAGACACTCCCCCGGCAGCACGGAGGCCAAACCCATCGCGACCAATCGGGTCGGGCTCAGCTCCGGCCGTTCAGCTCCAGCCGTTCAGTTCCAGCCGTTCAGTTCCACGCCGGCCGCTCAACTCCACAGCAGGAACGCGCCGACCAGCCCCGCGACGACGATCCCCGCGCGCAGCAGCGTGGCCGGCAGTCRCCGACCGACCCGGGCGCCGACGTACCCGCCGACCACGGACCCGCTGGCGAGCAGGACGACGGCGCGCCAGTCGATCTCGGCGGCGACGATGAAGATGACGCTCGCGACGAGGTTGGCCGCCAGCACCGCCAGCGTCTTGAGCGCGTTGGCCACGCGGAACGGCAGGTCGGTGCCGAGGCCGAGGACGGCGAGCATCATCACCCCCGAGCCGGCGCCGAAGTACCCGCCGTACGCCCCGGTGATGGTGGCGAACAGCCCGGTGAGCGGCGAGACGTGGTGGCGCTCGGCGGCATCGGTGCCACGCCGGGAGCGCAGCCACGCGGACAGCCGCGGCTGGACGCCGACGAGCACGCAGGTGCCCAGGATGAGCCACGGCACCACTGCCTCGAAGACGGTCGCGGGCAGGGCCAGCAGCAGGACCGCGCCGACCACCGAGCCCACCGCACAGGTGCCGAGCACGACCGCGGTGACCCGCGGGTGCTCGCGCAGCTCGCTGCGGTAGCCCCACGAGCCGCTCAGCGCGCCGGGCGTCAGGCCGACCGTGTTGGAGGCGTTGGCCACCACCGGGGGCAGCCCCACGGCGACGAGCACCGGGAAGCTCAGCAGCGAGGCGATACCCACCGTCGAGGTGAGGATCCCGGCGCCGAGGCCGGCCAGCAGCACCAGGAGCTGTTCGGATCCCGTCACGTCGTACGCAGCACGGCCACGTCGCTGACCATCTCGACGTGCGCGTGCATCGCGCGCGCCGCACCGTCCGGGTCGCCGGCGCGGATGGCGTCGGCGATCGCGCGGTGGCCGGCCAGGGAGGCGCGGGGGCGCTCGGGCTGCGACAGCGACTCGATGCGGGTCTCGCGGATGAGGTGGGCGATCTCGCCCATGAGCTGGGAGAGCAGCAGGCTGTGGGCGGCCGCGGTCACGGCCGCGTGGAAGTTCTCGTCGCCCTCCACGCCGCGCCCCCCGCGATCGATGTCGGCCTCCATGCCGACCAGGGCGTCCTCGATCCGGTCGAGGTCGGCCTCGGTACGCCGCCCCGCGGCCAGCGCCGCGATCTTGGTCTCGAGGGCGTCGCGGGTGTCGATGATCTCGGGCAGTCGGTGGGCGTGGGCGCGCACTGCCTCCACGATCCGGGTGGCGCCGGGGGAGGTCGCCACCACCGTGCCGTCGCCGTGCCGGACCGCCACCGCGCCGATCACCTCGAGCGCCACCAGCGCCTGGCTCAGGGTCGCCCGGCTCACCCCGAGGCGCGCGGCGAGCTCCCGTTCCGGAGGCAGCTTGTCACCCGGCCGGAGGTCGTGCTCGGCGATCCACGTGGAGATCTGCTCGGCCACCTGCTCGTAGAGCCGCACCCGGGACAGCGGCGCCGGGAACGACGGCCCGGGGGCGCGGAGCGGGGGTGGGGTCGGGTCGGACATGACCCCATCCTATTGACAGATGGTCGAGTGGGCTATTGGCTAGGCCACTGATCCAGTACGTGACACCGGTCACGTCGCAGGCAGAAGGAGCCCCCTATGGGAGCGGAATGGGTAGCGATCATCGCGTTGGTCGCCTTGTTCGTCGTGGGCACGCTGTTGCCCATCAACATGGGGGCGCTGGCGTACGTCGCGGCGTGGTTCGTGGGCATGTACGCCCTGGACCTCGACGAGAAGGAGATCCTCAGCGGGGTCAGCGGTGACCTGATCCTCACGTTGATCGGCGTCACGTACCTGTTCGCCATCGCCCGCAACAACGGGACGGTCGACCTCATCGTGCGCACCGCCGTCCGGGCCGTGGGTGGACGGGTCGCCCTCATCCCCTGGGTGATGTTCGCGGTGACCGCCGTCCTGACGGGCATCGGCGCCGTCAGCCCGGCCGCCTGCGCGATCATCGGCCCGATCGCCCTCGGCTTCGCCGGCCGCTACGGCATCAGCCCGCTCATGATGGGCATGTTCGTCGTGCACGGCGCCCAGGCCGGCGGCTTCTCCMCGATCAGCATCTACGGCGTCATCACGAACTCCGTGATGGAGGACGCGGGCCTGCCGTCGAGCGAGATCACCGTCTTCCTGGCCAGCCTGGTCGTCAACACGGTGATGGCGGCGATCCTGTTCGTGGTGCTCGGCGGACGCAAGCTGATGTCGATGCGGATCGACCCCGACGACCCCGACACGCTCGACGAGGACCTGCACCGGGGCGGCGCGACCGTGCCGGCCCGCGGCTACGGCACGTCGATCCCCACCGGCACCCAGGCGGTCGGCGTCCGTCGCGACCAGCTCCTGACCCTGGTCGCGTTCGTCAGCGTCGCACTCGTGTCCTTGATCTTCGACAAGAACATCGGCTTCGTCTCGATCACCGCCGCCGTCATCCTCGCGATGCTGGCGCCCAACGAGCACAAGGACGCGGTCAAGCAGATCGCCTGGCCGACCGTGCTGCTCGTCGCCGGTGTCAGTACCTACGCCACGATCCTGACCACCGCCGGCTCCCCGGAGTTCGTCGGCAACTGGGCCGCGGGCCTGGGCGTCGCCGCGATCGGCGCGCTGGTCCTCTGCTACGTCGGTGGCGTCGTCTCCGCGTTCGCCTCCTCCACCGCCCTGCTCCCGGTGATCATCCCGATCGCCGTGCCGCTGATCGCGGACGGCGGCATCAACGCGGGGCTGTTCGTCGCGGCCCTGGCGGTCTCGTCGACCATCGTCGACGTCAGCCCGTTCTCCACCAACGGCGCGCTCATGCTGGCCAACCGACCGGACTCCATCAGCGAGCCCGTCTACTACAAGCAGATCCTCACCTACGGCATCATCGTCACCCTGGTCGGTCCGCTGGCCGTCTGGGCCGCCCTCGTCCTGCCGGGGTGGGGCTCGTGACCGGCCCGCTGGAGGGGATCCTGGTCGTCGACCTCACCCGCGCGCTGGCCGGACCGCACGCCACGATGATGCTGGGCGACCTGGGCGCTCGCATCGTCAAGGTCGAGGCGCCGGGCCACGGGGACGACACCCGCGGCTGGGGCCCGCCCTTCGTCGGGCCCGAGGACGATCGCCAGTCGACGTACTTCCTCTCGACCAACCGCAACAAGGAGTCCATCGCCCTGGACCTCAAGGCGGACGCCGACCGCGAGGTGCTCCTGCAGCTGGTGGATCGCGCCGACGTGCTCGTCGAGAACTTCCGTACCGGCGTCCTCGAGCGCCTGGGCCTGGGGATCGACTCGCTCGTGGAGCGCAACCCGCGGCTCGTGGTGCTGTCCATCACCGGATTCGGCCACGACGGCCCCGAGGGCGGTCGGGCCGGCTACGACCAGATCGCCCAGGGCGAGGCCGGCGTCATGTCCCTCACCGGTTCCGGTCCCGACGACCCGCAGCGGGTCGGCGTACCGATCGGCGACCTGCTCGCCGGCATGTACGGCGCGTACGGCGTCCTCGCCGCGCTCCACGAGCGCTCGACCACCGGCCGCGGCCAGGTCGTGCGCACCTCCCTGCTGTCGGCACTCGTCGGCGTGCACGCCTTCCAGGGCACGCGCTGGACGGTGGCCGGCGAGGTCGGACGCGCGCAGGGCAACCACCACCCCTCGATCGCGCCGTACGGACTGTTCCGCTGCCGCGACGGGGCGGTGCAGATCGCGGTCGGCAGCGAGGGGCTGTGGCGCCGGCTGTGCGACGGCTTCGGCATCGACCCGGCCACGCCGGGGCTGGAGACCAACCGCGACCGCGTCGGCGCCCGCGAGCGCACCATCGAGGTCGTCGAGGCGGCCTTCGCCGAGTACGACGCCGCGGCGCTGCTCGCCCGCCTCGACGAGGTCGGCGTACCCGCTGGCAAGGTGCGCGGCCTGGACGAGGTCTACGAGTGGGACCAGACGCGGAGCCAGGGGCTGCTGGTCGACGTCGAGCACGCAACGCTCGGGAGCGTCACCCTGCCCGGACCGCCGCTGCGCTTCTTCGACGCCTCGGGCAGCGAGACCACCCGGCGCGACCACTCGGCGCCGCCGCTGCTCGACCAGCACGGCGAGGCTCTCCGCAGCTGGCTGGAGGAGCGGGAGTGAGTGACGCGCCCACCCCGGAGTCCCGCCGGCGCTGGGGTGCCGAGGAGCTGCTCGAGCTCGTGCTCGACACGGACTCGTGGCAGTCGTGGGACCGGCCCATCGACATCTCCGGCCACGACGAGGGCTACCAGCGCGAGCTGCGGGCGGCGCGGGAGAAGGCGGGCACGGACGAGTCCGTGATCACCGGCCGCGGGCTGGTC
>NZ_JBFUMD010000087.1:0-9916 GCF_054049555.1 Nocardioides sp. P5_C9_2 | reverse complement strand
GGGACCACCTCGAGGGGGTCCGCCTCGGCCGGGATCGACACCTCGAGCATCGACCCGGCGTGCAGCCGGTCGCTCTTGCCCACGTCGTCGCCGTCGACACGCACGTGTCCGTCGGCGATCAGGTCGGCGGCGCGGGTCCGCGAGAAGCCGAACATCCGGGCCATGGCCGCGTCGACGCGCTCACCGGCGAGACCCTCGGGCACGTACACGGTGCGCTGGTCGACGTACGCGCTCACGACCCGTCCCTCTCGGCCCGGCGGCCCGCGAGCGTCACGCCCCGGAACGACTGGACGATGATCACTCCGGCCGCGATGTTGATGCACATGTCGGCGACGTTGAACACCGGCCAGCTCGGCAGCATCAGGAAGTCCACGACGTGGCCGCGCATGAAGCCGGGCTCGCGCACGATGCGGTCGGTCAGGTTGCCGGCGACACCGCCGAGCAGCATCCCGAGACCGATGGCCCAGAGCGGACTTCCGAGACGGCGGCTGAGCCACAGGACCACCAGCACGGCGACCAGCGCCAGGCAGCTGAACACGACGGTGAACTCCGTGCCGGTGCTGAACGCGGCTCCGGGGTTGTGCGTGAGGTGCAGGACCAGCCAGTCACCGAGGACGGGGATGTCGCCGTCCTCGAGATGCGCCAGGGCCCACTGCTTGGTGCCCAGGTCCAGGGCGTACGCCGCGGCGGCCACGAGGGCGAAGAGCCCCCAGGTCCTGCGGGGTCGCGCCGGTGAGTCGTGGGTACCCGGGTCGCTGGAGCTCAGCGACGCTCCTCGCGCTGCTTGCATGTCATGCACAGTGTGGCACGCGGGAAAGCCATGAGACGCATCTTGCCGATCGGCTCCCCGCAGGACTCGCAGATGCCGTAGCTGCCGTCGTGGATGCGACCGAGCGCGCGGTCGATCTGCGCGAGCATGTCGCGCTCGATGTTGAGGACCGTCAGCTCGTGGTCGCGCTCGAAGCTGGTCGCGCCCATGTCCGCCTGGTCGTGCCCGGCGCCGTCACCGGCATCGCGCATGAGGCCGGCCAGGTCGTGCTCGGCCTCGTCGAGGACGCTCACGAGCTTGTCACGCTGGGTGTGCAGGTCGGCGACGACCTCGTCGAGCTCGGCCTTGGTCCAGCCGCTCTCGTCCTCCTTCACCACGAGGGAGGAGGCGGGCGCCTTCTTGGTGCTCACGGTGGTGTCGGTCTTCTTCACGGCGGCCTTCTTCGTCACGGTCTTCTTGGTGGCAGAGGTCTTCTTGGTCGCCGTCGCAGCAGCCGGGGTCGCTTTCGTGGCGGGCGCTCTCTTGGCGGGGGCCTTCGTGGCGGGTGCCTTTTTCGCGGGCGCCTTCGCGGCAGGGGCCGCCTTCTTGGCGGGCGCCGCCTTCGTGGCGGCGGGGGCCTTCTTGACGGGGGCCTTCTTGACGGGGGCCTTCTTCGCGGCGGGAGCCTTCTTGGCGGCCGTCTTCCGAGCAGGAGCCGCGGTCTCGCGCGTTGCTCCCTCCTCCGCCTCCGGCTTGCCGGGCCGCCGGCCGATCACCTTCTTGGCCGCGGCTGCAGCACTGCCGGCGAGGGACTTGCGGGTGCTGGCCATGGGCAGATCTCCTGGGGACCGAGGTGTGGCGGTGTCTCCCACACGGTGGCAGGGAGGGTACCCCTGCCTGGGAGCCCGACCAAGCGGCTCGCCCACAAGGGTGGAGAGCGGCCGGTCCCGCACGGGAACCGGCCGCTCTCGATGTCGTACGACGGGCCGTGCGGCCCGGTGGGTCAGTTGTTCTCGTCCTCGCCCAGGATCGAGCGCAGGCGCTTCGGCGCCGGAGCACCGTCGGCCGGCATGTCGGCCACGGAGCCGGAGCCCTGCAGGGCCTCGAGCTGCTGGGTGAAGTAGCTCTTGAGGCGAGACCGGTACTCGCGCTCGAACGAGCGGAGGGTCTCCACCTCGCTGCTGAGCTTGTCGCGCTCCTTCTCCAGGTCGCCGAACATCTGCTGGCGTCGCTCGGCGGTCTCGGAGTCGAGCATCTGCGAGCGCTGACGGGCGTCGGCCTCGAGGCGGTCGGCCTTGGTCTTGGACTCCCCCTCCAGGCGCTCGGCCTTGGTGCGGGCGGCACCGACGATCTTGTCGGCCTCGTTCTTGGCCTCGTCCACGAGCTCGTCGGCGTTGCGGGTCGCCAGCTCGAGCAGGCGGGCGGCCGCGTTGGAGGCCTGCGGGACCGTCTCGACGCGGATCGTCTCCGCGCTGGGGGCCGGAGCCGCAGCGGCGGCCGGGGCCGCCACCGGGGCGGGAGTCGGCGCCGTGGCCGGCTTCTCCTCCACCTTGGCCGGCTCGGGAGTACGGGCCGGGGCGGACGCACCGCCGGTCTGGGCCGCGGAGAGCTTCGACCGCAGGTCGTCGTTCTCCTTGGTGAGCCTGGCGAGCTCCGCCTCCACCTCGTCGAGGAACTGGTCGACCTCGCCCATGTCGTACCCCTCGCGGAGGCGGACGGGCGTAAAGCGCTTGTTGCTCACGTCCTCAGGCGTCAGCGGCATGACGTCACCCAAACTTTCACGTTGATGGCAAACCGGGGCTGTTCCCGGACACACTAGCGCCACGGCGCGGCGCAGTGTCAGTGACCCATGGGGCTGCTGGGCCAGGTCACTTTCGAGCGTATCGCTACGCGAAGACCCTACCGATCACCACGAGGAGCAGGTAGGCGCCGAGCATCACCAGCAGGAAGCTCAGGTCGAGCATGACCGAGCCCAGGCGCAGCGGAGGGATGACCCGCCGCAGGGCCTTGATGGGCGGGTCGGTGATCGTGTACACGACCTCGAGCGCGACCAGCAGGATGCCCGACGGGGACCAACGACGCGCGAACACCTGGACCCAGTCCACGACGAAACGCACCCACAGGAGAGCGATGAAGCCCCAGACGAGTCCGTAGAGGATCTCGCCGACGATAGTCACGTAGTCGCTCAGCTCTGGTTGAAGAAGCCGTTCTCCGCGATCCGCTCCTTGTCCTCGGTGGAGACCGAGACGTTGGGCGGGGAGAGCAGGAAGACCTTGTTGGTCACGCGCTCGATGGTGCCACGCGTGGCAAAGATCAAGCCCGCGGCGAAGTCGACGAGACGCTTGGCGTCGTTGTCGTCCATCTCCGAGAGGTTCATGATCACGGGCGTGCCGTCGCGGTAGTTCTCACCCACGAGGCGGGCCTCGTTGTAGTTGCGCGGGTGCAAGGTGGTGATGCGGCTCAACTCGGCGACCACTCCAGGAGAGACCGGCGCCGGACGGCGGCGCTCGGCGATGTCGGACACGGGGGCGGGACGGCGGTCCCGGGGCTCGCGGGAAGGCTGCTCGGCGACCACGTCGTGCTTGGTCGTCTCGTCGTTGAACTCGTCGTACTGGCCAGTGTCCTCGAGCAGGCCGAGGTACTCGCCGATCTTGCGCATGGCGCCGCTCATGACATGGATCCTCCGGTAGACCGGGCGCCCGGGAACGGGCGCCATGTGACYGATGTGGACATTACTTGACCGCAGGCCTCGGACCGAGGACCGCGGACCCGACACGCACGTGTGTCGCGCCGTGCCTGATGGCGTGCTCGAGATCGCCGCTCATCCCCGCGGACAGCGTGGTGGCCGTCGGGTGGTGGATGAGCAGGTCCCGGTGGATGCCGGCGAGCCGGGCGAACGCCGTCGTGGGGTCCTCGCCCAGCGGCGCGACAGCCATGAGGCCACCCAGTCGCAGGTGCTCGGCGCCGGCCACCGCGTCCGCCAGCTCGACGAGGGCGGATGGGTCCGCGCCGGCCCGGTGGTCGGACCCCGCCGGGTCGAGGCTCACCTGGAGCAGCACGTCGACCGTGCGCTCCCCCGCGCCCCGGTCCAGCGGCGCGACCAGCTTGCGGCGGTCGACGGACTCGACGACGTCGGCGTACGACGCGACCGCGGACGCCTTGTTGCTCTGCAGGGCACCGATGAAGTGCCAGCGCAGGCCGAGGGCGGCGCACTCGGCGGCCTTGTCGGACGCCTCCTGGTGGCGGTTCTCGCCGACGTCAGTGATCCCGAGGTCGGCGAGCACCCGCACGTCGGAGGCCGGGAAGAACTTGGTCACCACCACCAGGGACACCTCGTCGGGTGCCCGGTCGGCGGCCAGGCACGCGTCGGCGATGCGACGGCGTACGACGGCGAGGTTGGCCGCGATGTCCTCGGCGCGGGTCACGAGAGCCACACCAGACCCGCGAAGCGCCCGGCGGCAGCACCGTCACGGCGATAGGAGTGCAGACCGCGCTCCTCGAGCGTGCATCCGGCGACGTCGACGGTCGGGACGCCCTCGCGGGCCAGCTGGGCCCGCACCCCGGCGCCGATGTCGAGCGCGGGCGTGCCCCACGACGTCTCGGCGTACGCCTCGGGCACGACGGCGCTCACCTCGCTCCGCATCTGCTCGGGCACCTCGTAGCAGCGGCCGCACACGTGCGGTCCGACCCACGCGACGATGTCGGTGGCGCCCTGCGCACGCATCACCTCGACGGTGCGGGTGGCAATGTCGAGCACCAGGCCGGGACGACCGGAGTGGACGGCGCCGATGACGCCGGCCTCGGCGTCGGCCAGCACCAGGGGGACGCAGTCGGCGACGCGGACCATGAGGCCGAGTCCGCGCGTCGTGGTGACCAGGGCGTCACCGTCCGGCGCCTGACCGAGCGGCATCGGGGCGTCGACCACCAGCACCTCGTCGCCGTGCACCTGCGAGAGGCGGGCCAGCGGGACGCCGATGGTGCCCTCGACGCGGGCCAGCAGCTCGGGGAAGTCCTGCCGGAGCCCCTGGAGGTCGAGGGAGGAATCAGTGAAGGCGACGTCCACCCGGAGCCGGGAGACGTCGCCCTCACGGACGTCGCGGAAAGCGAACATCTACTACTTCAGGAAGTCCGGGACGTCGAGGTCGTCGTCGTCGAACTGCACGGGACGGCTCGGGCGGCTCGGCTCCTGGCGCGCGGGAGCCGACGGCGGGGTCGACTGCTGCGCCGGCCGGGTGGACTGCTGGACCGGCTGGGACTCGGGCCGCGAGGGCTCGAAGCTCGTCGGTGCCGGCGCGGCGGGCCGCTGGGACGCGACCTGCTGGGCGGCGGCCCGGGTCTCGGCCTGGGACTGCACCGGGGTCTGCGGGCGCAGCACGTTGCCCTCCGAGCGACGCTTGGGCATGCCGCCGTCGAAGCCGGCCGCGATGACCGTGACCCGCACCTCGTCACCGAGGGCGTCGTCGATGGTCGCACCGAAGATGATGTTGGCCTCGGCGTGCGCCGACTGCGACACCAGGGCCGCCGCCTCGTTGATCTCGAAGAGACCGAGGTCGGAGCCACCGGCGATGGAGAGCAGCACGCCGTGCGCACCCTCGATGCTCGCCTCGAGCAGCGGGGACGAGACGGCCATCTCAGCCGCCTGCACGGCCCGGTCGTCGCCGCGGGCCGAACCGATGCCCATCAGGGCGGAGCCGGCGTTGGCCATCACGGACTTGACGTCGGCGAAGTCGAGGTTGATCAGGCCGGGGGTGGTGATCAGGTCGGTGATGCCCGAGACACCTTGCAGCAGCACCTGGTCGGCCTGCTTGAAGGCGTCGAGGATCGACACGCTGCGGTCGGTGATCGACAGCAACCGGTCGTTCGGGATCACGATGAGGGTGTCGACCTCCTCGCGGAGCTGGCTGATGCCCTCCTCCGCGGAGTTGGCGCGACGGCGGCCCTCGAAGGCGAAGGGGCGGGTGACGACGCCGATGGTCAGCGCACCGAGCGAGCGCGCGATACGGGCCACGACGGGTGCGCCACCGGTGCCGGTGCCGCCGCCCTCGCCGGCCGTCACGAACACCATGTCGGCGCCCTTGATGACCTCTTCGATGTCGTCGGCGTGGTCCTCGGCCGCCTTGGCGCCCACGTCGGGGTTGGCGCCGGCTCCGAGGCCGCGGGTGAGCTCGCGACCGATGTCGAGCTTGACGTCGGCGTCACTCATCAGGAGGGCCTGGGCGTCGGTGTTGATCGCGATGAACTCGACACCCTTGAGGCCGACCTCGATCATCCGGTTGACGGCGTTGACGCCGCCTCCACCGATACCCACGACCTTGATGATCGCCAGGTAGTTCTGTGCTGCTGCCACGGCTGCAGGCCTCTCTCGGGTCTGGTCCGGCCGGGTGCCGGATCGCGGTCTGGGTTGTCGCGTTGGTGTGTCGTACAGGGGCGCGTGGCTGGCGGTCTCTGCCCTCAGCGGCCGGAACTCTAACCGTGAACCTGAGGGTTATAGTTATGTCAACCTCGCGTTGCAGATGACCATAGGCAGGACGTGGCGACACATCTCGACGACACGCCCCGTGTCGCATCTTTTTTCGTACGCCGCGTGCAGGGGTCCGGCTGTCGCTGCGGGCTGTTGTCGGTGGTCGCCGTCGGCGGTCGTCTCCGTGGTTCGCGGCCAGTCGCCGTGGTCAGCGGTGAGTCACCCACCTTTCGACCAGGTGGTTGTGTGGCTCCGGCACCGCCACCCGGGGTGTCGCGGCGGACACGCCGGGCGAGGGGTCACCCAGCCACCGTCCACGCGGACGGAATGTGGCTGTCTCACCGCTCGCCGGCCGCCACCGGGGCGGGCCGGCACCCGCCGCCAGCGGGAAACCCGACGCGCAGGGCACCCGGCAGCGTCAGCTCGGTCGGGTGATCGGGCTCTCCGGGACGCTCACGTCGTAGACCTGCGCCTGCTGCGCGGCGAGCAGCTCGGGCAGCACCCGCGCCTTGAGCTCGGACTGCTCCGCGCTCCCCCACAGCACCTGGCGGCCGTCGCGCAGCACCAGGGTGATCTGGTCGATGGTCTGCACCTCGACGTGGTCGACGCGCGCCGCGAGGTCCCCGGGGAGCACCGCGACGACGCCGGCGGCCTCGGCCAGGGCGTCGGAGCCCGTGGAGGTGGTCGGGCGCACCCGCGGGAGGCCCTTGGGGGCGGTCTTGAAGTCGCGGAAGACGATGCCGTCCGCGTCCAGCCCCCGCAGCCGGCCGCCGAGCTCGACCACGGCGATCGCGGTGCGCTCGGTGACGTCGATGCGGACCCCGTCGGGCCACACGCGAGTGACGTCGACGTCCGCGACCTCGGCCAGGGCCGCGACCCGACGCGAGATCGCCTCGATGTCGACGAGGGCGAGCTGCTCGCCCATGGGCACCTCGGCCACGGCGAGGACCCGGTCGGGGCCGAGCAGCCGGTTGCCCTCGACCTCGACCTTGCCGACGGACAGGAGGGCGGAGAAGAAGACCAGCCAGACGGTCGTGGCGATGAGCGCGACGAGCACGAGCGCCGCGGCCAGGACCCGCCAGTGCATCCAGCGACGGGCCCGCTGCCGCCGCGCGAAGCGCTGGCGGTCGCGCTGCTCGCGGCGCTCGTCGTCGGTGGGACGGGTCCCGGTCGCGCTAGCCATGCGCGTTCCGGAGCAGGTCGAGGACGCGGGGACCGAGCTCGGTGATGCTGCCCGCGCCCAGGGTGAGCACCAGGTCGCCGGGACGCGCCCGGTCGGCCAGTGCCGCGGGCACGGCGTCGAAGTCGGGCTCGAAGAGGACGTGCTGCGCGTCGAGGGGTACGGCGTCCGCGACGAGCGCCCCGGTGACCGCCGGGTCGGCGTCCTCGCGGGCCAGGTAGACGTCGAGCACGACGACGTCGTCGGCGGCACCCAGGGCGAGCCCCATCTGCTCGCCGAAGATCCGGGTGCGGGAGACCAGGTGCGGCTGGAACGCGACGACGAGCCGGCCCTCGCCGACGACGGCCCGGGCGGCCTGGAGGTCGCCCGCGATCTCCACGTGGTGGTGGGCGTAGGAGTCGTAGACACGCACGCCGGCCGCCTCGCCCTTGAGCTCCATCCGGCGGCCCGTGCCCGTGAAGCCGGCCAGCCCCGCGAGCAGGCCGGACACGTCGTGGCCCAGGCGCAGGCCGACGGCTAGCGCGGCCAGCGCGTCGAGCAGGTAGTGCCTGCCGGGGATCCGGAGCACCAGGTCGCCCACGACCTCGCCGTCGCGCAGCACCCGGCCCCGGGACGTGGTGCCCTCGAAGGCGACGTCGACCAGGCGCAGGTCGCTCGACTCGTCCTCACCGACGGTGATCACCTCGAGCCCCCGGGAGCGCGCGTGGGTCGCCAGGGCCGCGGCGCCGGGGTCGTCGCCGATCACGACGAGGAAGCCGTCGCGGTCGATCGTGGCCGAGAACTCCTCGAAGGCCGCGTGGTAGGCCTCCTCGGTCCCCCAGTTGTCGAGGTGGTCGGCCTCGACGTTGGTCACGATCGCGGCGTGGGGACGGTAGACCAGGAACGCACCGTCGCTCTCGTCGGCCTCGGCCACGAAGAGGTCGTCGCGGCCGGCGTCGGCGTTGCGGCCGGTCGCGCTGAGCACACCGCCGACGGCGTACGTCGGGTCGGCGCCCGCGGCGACCAACGCGCTGGTCAGCAGGCCGGTGGTCGTCGTCTTGCCGTGCGTGCCGGCCACGGCCAGCACCCGGCGACCGGCCATCACGGCGGCGAGACCGGCCGAGCGCGGCAGGACCCGCAGCCCGCGGCGCCGGGCCTCGAGCACCTCCGGGTTGTCCTCACGGGCGGCCGTGGTGACCACGACGGTGTCGGCGTCGGCGACGTGCTCGGCCGCATAGCCGAGGTGGCAGGTGACACCGACCTCGCGCAGCGCGGGGAGGAACGGGGTGTCCTGGTCGTCGCTGCCGCTCACCGGCACGCCCTGGAGGGCCATGATCCGGGCGATCGCCGAGAGGCCGGCACCGCCGATGCCGGTGAAGTGCACCCTCCCCAGCCGGTCGGCCGGGAGCAGCACGTCGGGGACGGGCACCTTCACGGCGTCATCACCGGGCGACCTCGACGATGATGCGCGCGAGGGCCTCGTCGGCGTCGCGGGGCACGAGCGCGGCCGCGGCGGCACCCATCCGCGCCAGCCGGTCGGCGTCGCCCAGCAGCGTCGGGATCGTGGCGCGGACCCACTCGGGGGTGAGCGCGTCGTTGCCCACCATGAGCGCTCCCCCGGCGTCGACGACCGTGCGGGCGTTGAGGGTCTGCTCGCCGTTGCCGATGGGGAGCGGGACGAGCACGGCCGGCAGCCCGACCGCGGCGGCCTCGGTGAGGCTGGAGGCGCCGGAGCGGCAGACCACGAGGTCCGCGGCGGCGTACGCGAGATCCATCCGGTCGACGAAGTCGAGCACCTTGTAGGGCACGCCGGTCGGCACCGGGTCCGCCTCGCCCTTCGGGCCGACGACGTGCAGGACCTGCACCCCGGCCTCGGCCAGCGCCTCGGCGGCCGCGGACACCGAGAGGTTGAGCTGCCGGGCGCCCTGCGAGCCGCCGGTGACCAGGAGCGTGGGGCGGTCGGCGTCGAGACCGAAGAAGCGTCGCGCCCCGTCGCGGGCCTCCGCCCGGTCGAGGGTCGAGATCATCCGGCGGATGGGGAGGCCGACGTACTCGGCCTTCGGCAGCGGCGTCCCGTGGAAGCTGACCGCGACCCGGTCCGCGACCCGCGCCCCGACCTTGTTGGCCAGGCCGGGCAGCGCGTTCTGCTCGTGCACCACCAGCGGCAGCCGCCGACGGCGCGCGGCGAGGTAGGCCGGCATCGAGACGTAGCCGCCGTAGCCCACGACCACGTCGGGCCGCACCGTGTCGAAGACCTCGAGGGTGCGGCGTACGGCGTCGCGCAGCCGCAGCGGGACCCGGAGCAGCTCGCCGGAGGGCTTGCGCGGCAGCGGCACCGGCGGCACCAGGTGGAGCGGGTACCCGGCCCGTGGGACCACGGTGTTCTCCAGGCCGCGGGGCGTGCCCAGGCAGTGCACCTCCACCGTCGGGTCGAGCCGCCGCAGGGCGTCGGCGGTGGCGATCAGGGGCGAGGTGTGGCCGGCGGTGCCACCGCCGGCGAGGAGTACGCGCATCAGGAGAAACCTATCCCCGGTGCCCGGTCAGCGCG
>NZ_JBFUMD010000086.1:0-9948 GCF_054049555.1 Nocardioides sp. P5_C9_2 | reverse complement strand
GCGGGAGTCGGCCTGGCTTGGTCTCTACGGCGTGATGGCGTTCGTGGTGGCCGCGCTCCCCGGGGTCGCGGGGGCGGCCGGCGGGCTGGTGCTCGTGTGGGCCGCCCGGGGCGCCGACTCCCTGGGCGAGGCCGTGCGGGCGGGCCTGCCGTGGGTGCCGGTTGCCGCCCTCGTGGGGTATGCCGTGCTGATCCTCCTGGTGTGGGTGATCGTGCGCCTGCTCGCCCTCGGCATGGAGGCCGGCACCCACCGGGTCCGCTCCGGCACCGGGGTGCGGATCTGGAGCACGCTGCGCGTCCTCGACGAGGCCCGCACGTGGCTGTTCCCCCTCTACGCCGGCGCCCTGACCCCGTTCTGGCTGCGCCTGCTCGGGGCGCAGGTCGGCGTGGGCGTCGAGGCCTCCACGGTGCTGCTGATCCCCAAGTTCACCACCGTCGGCGACCACGCCTTCCTCGCCGACGACACGCTCATCGGCTGCTACGAGCTCGGCGGTGGCTGGATCCGGGTGGAGCACGTCAAGGTCGGCAAGCGCGCCTTCGTCGGCAACTCCGGGATGCTCGCCCCGGGCCGCAAGGTCGCCAAGGAGTCGCTGGTCGCGGTGTTGTCCGCGGCACCCGAGCGGGGCCGGGCCAAGCGTGGGTCCTCGTGGGTCGGGAGCCCGCCGACCCGGCTGCGACGCACCGCGGGGGAGTCGGACGACCGCCTCACCTACGCCCCCTCGACCCGGCTGCACGTCTACCGGGGCCTGGTCGAGACCTGCCGGGTGATCCCGATGCTGATGCTCGTGCTGCTGCAGGCCGGGGTCGCGGTGACCCTGCTCGCCCTGCTCGACCGGCAGCCGCTGCTGGCCGTGCTGCTGGCGGGGCCGGTGCTCGCGGCCGCCGGCATCCTCGCCGCGGGCGTCACCGTCGGCGCCAAGCTGCTGCTGGTCGGGCGGCACCGCACCGGGGAGCACCCCCTGTGGTCGTGGTTCGTCTGGCGCAACGAGCTCGCCGACACCTTCACCGAGGTGCTCGCCGCCCCGTGGTTCGCCRCCCCGGTGCAGGGCACCCCCGTGCTCAACGTCTGGCTGCGGATGCTCGGCGCCCGCATCGGCCGCGGCGTGTGGTGCGACACCTACTGGCTGCCCGAGACCGACCTGGTCACCCTGGAGGACGGTGCGACGGTCAACCGGGGCTGCGTCGTGCAGACGCACCTGTTCCACGACCGGGTGCTGAGCATGGACCGGGTCACGCTCGAGGCGGGAGCGACCCTGGGGCCGAACAGCGTTATCCTTCCCGCCGCGACGATCGGTCGGCACGCCTCCGTGGGGCCGGTCTCGCTCGTGATGCGCGGGGAGGGTGTGCCTCCTCGTACCTGCTGGATCGGCAACCCGATCGGCCCTTGGGAGGCACCCTCATGACCGACCCCTACGTCCCGGACCACGGCGACCCGTCGTACGACGTCCGCCACTACTCGCTGGGCCTCTCCTACAAGCTGGCCGGCAACCGCCTCGACGGCGACGTCGTGCTGTCGTGCACGGCCGTCGAGGACGTCTCGTCGGTGGCCGTGGACCTCGCGGGGCTGCGGGTGGGCAAGGTCCTCCTGGACGGCAAGGCGGTCCGGTTCTCCCACCGTGGGTCGCGGATCACGGTGACCTCGCCGCTGCGGGCGGGCCAGGAGTTCGAGCTCCGGATCACGTACGCCGGCTCGCCCGGCACGATCGGCAGCCCGGGTCAGGACGACGCGGGCTGGGAGGAGCTCACCGACGGCGCGATCGTCGCGGCCCAGCCCCACGGCGCGCCCACCTGGTTCCCGTGCAACGACCGGCCGTCGGCCAAGGCGACCTTCGCGGCGACGCTGGCTGCGCCCTCGGAGTACTACGTCGCCATGTCCGGTCGGCTCACCGGGACCCGCCGTCGGGGCTCGACCGTCGAGTGGACCTACGAGATGGACCAGCCGATGGCGCCGTACCTCGCGACCGCCCAGATCGGCCGGTACGAGGCCCGGGACCTCGACGAGGGGATCACCGTGGTGTGCCCGCCGGACCTCCGTGGCGAGGGGTACGACGCGTCGTTCGGGGAGCAGCCGGCGATGATGCGCTTCTTCGAGAGCCGGTTCGGGGTCTACCCGTTCTCCGGCTACACCGTCGTGGTCACCGACGACCCGCTGGAGATCCCGCTCGAGTCGCAGTCGCTGTCGACCTTCGGCCGTAACTTCGCCACCGACGACTGGGACGACGTTCGGCTGGTGGCCCACGAGCTCGCGCACCAGTGGTTCGGCAACGCCGTGACCCTGCGCGACTGGAAGGACATCTGGCTGCACGAGGGCTTCGCCTGCTACGCCGAGTGGCTGTGGTCGGAGGAGTCGGGCCGCGACTCGTGCGACGACCGCGCCCGCCACCACCACCGCCGGCTCGCCCATGAGCCCGAGGACCTGATGCTCGCCGACCCGGGGCGGGACCTGATGTTCGACGACCGGGTCTACAAGCGCGGGGCCCTCACCCTGCACGCGCTGCGCCTCACCATCGGCGACCACGACTTCTTCGACGTCCTCCAGCAGTGGGTCGAGGACCACACCGGCGGCAACGCCACCACCGAGGACTTCCAGCGGCTCGCCGAGACGGTCAGCGGCGAGGACCTGGGCGAGCTGTTCGACCCGTGGCTGCGCCAGACGGAGCTGCCCGACCTGCCAGACCTGCCGGACTGACCGCCGCCACGTAGCCGGGTGGGGCCGGAAGGTCCGCCCAGTCCACCTCGGCGAGCACGACCAGGGACATGGGCACGACCAGGCCGGTGCCCCGCGACTTGAGGACCGCCTCCTTGCGGGTCCAGCTGCGTGCCTGCTCCAGCGGCGAGTCGGCGCGCTCGCCGAGGGCGAGCACCAGCGCGGGGTCCCAGCCGCGGGCCACGTCGCCGACGTGCTCGACGTCGACGCCCACCGGACGGTCCGCCAGCGCGGTGACGACGTGGGGCCCGGACCGCGCGACCGACACCTCGAGCCGCCGGGTGTCCCGCCCGTCGGGCACCCGGACCCAGGGGCGGCCGTGGGCCGCGCTGCCGCACTGCGGGCACAGCCGCCCGACCTCGATGACCCGGGAGGGACCGACGCCGGTCGCGGCCCGCGCGTGGTCGACCAGCGCCTCGTCGGCGGTGCGATCACGGTGCCACCGCACGTCGACGGCTGCCGTCCCGACCCCGCTCATGCCACCCAGCATGGCAGCGGAATACCAGCCGGGGTGGATCGGTTACGATAGTACAACATTCAACCAGTATGGCTTCAATCGGTTCGGTTGGAGCAGCACTCAGGAGGCATCATGCAGTTCGGCATCTTCAGCGTCGGCGACGTGACCACCGACCCCACGACGGGACGCACCCCGAGCGAGGCCGAGYGCATCGAGTCGATGACGCGCATCGCGCTCAAGGCCGAGGAGGTCGGGCTCGACGTCTTCGCCACCGGCGAGCACCACAACCCGCCCTTCGTGCCGAGCAGCCCCACGACCCACCTGGGCTTCATCGCCGCCAAGACCGAGCGCCTCCTGCTGTCGACCTCGACCACCCTCATCACCACCAACGACCCGGTCAAGATCGCCGAGGACTACGCGGTGCTCCAGCACCTCTCGGGCGGGCGCATCGACCTGATGATGGGCCGCGGCAACACCGGCCCGGTCTACCCGTGGTTCGGCAAGGACATCCGCGACGGCATCAAGCTCGCGATCGAGAACTACCACCTGCTGCGCACCCTGTGGCGCGAGCCSGTCGTCAACTGGCAGGGCCAGTTCCGCACCCCGCTGCAGGGCTACACGAGCACCCCCGCGCCGCTCGACGGCACGCCGCCGTTCGTGTGGCACGGCTCGATCCGCAGCACCGAGATCGCCGAGCAGGCCGCCTACTACGGCGACGGCTTCTTCCACAACCACATCTTCTGGAACCAGGAGCACACCGAGCAGATGGTGCGGCTCTACCGCCAGCGCTTCGAGCACTACGGGCACGGCAGCGCCGACCAGGCGATCGTCGGGCTGGGGGGCCAGGTCTTCATCGGTACGACGGAGGCCGAGGCCAAGCGCCAGTTCCGGCCCTACTTCGACAACGCCCCCGTCTACGGCCACGGGCCGTCCCTGGAGGACTTCTCCACGATGACGCCGCTGACCGTCGGCACCCCCGAGCAGGTCATCGAACGCACCCTCGGCTTCGCCGACTACGCCGGTGACTACCAGCGCCAGCTGTTCCTCGTCGACCACGCCGGTCTGCCGACCGAGCTCGTCCTCGAGCAGCTCGAGATCCTCGGCACCGAGGTCGTGCCGGTCCTGCGGGCCGAGTTCGACCGCCGCCGCCCGGCCCACGTGCCGAGCGACCCGCCCACCCACACCTCCCTGGTCGCCGCCGGACCCGACGCCCCGCACCACCTCGTCGAGCCCGCCCGCGCGACCCTCGAGGCAGTCGCCTCGACCAGCCCCGAAGGAGCCTCCGCATGACCCGCACCGTCGTCGTCGTGACCGCCGGCCTCAGCGTCCCCTCCTCCACCCGGCTGCTCGCCGACCAGGTCGCCGACGCCGTGGCCGCCCAGGTGGGCGCGCGCGGCGAGGCCGCCCGCTTCGAGCACGTCGAGCTGCGCGAGCTGGCCGGTGAGCTGGCGGCGTACATGACCAGCGGCGGCCTGCCGACCGCCCGCCTCACCGCGGTCCGCGACCTGGTGTCGTCGGCCGACGCGATGATCGCGGTGACGCCGGTGTTCACGGCGTCGTACAGCGGGCTGTTCAAGATGTTCTTCGACGCCCTCGACCCCGACGCGCTCACCGGGATCCCGGTGCTGATCGCCGCGACCGCCGGCAGCGCGCGGCACTCGCTGGTCCTCGACCACGCGATGCGGCCGCTGTTCTCCTACCTGAGGGCGGTGGTCGTGCCGACGGGCGTCTTCGCCGCCACCGAGGACTTCGGCGGCACCACCGGCCTCGCGGCGCGCATCACCCGCGCGGCCGGGGAGCTGGCCGGGCTCGTCGTGGCCACCGACCACGTCGCCGGCTTCGGACCGGACGCGGGCGAGCGTCGTACGCCGGCCTCGCGCGCCGGGTCGACGCAGCGCACGTCGGGCACCTCGGTCGGTCCGGTGACGGAGTTCGCGGACCTGCTCCGCGGGCACGCCGGCTGACCCCCGCCGACCACCCCTAAGGACCCCGGACGGTTGTCCGGGGTCCTTGTGCGAGACATGGTCGACGGATGAGCGACGACAAGAAGATCACCGTGGAACGCACCATCCAGGCCCCGACCTCCGCCGTCTTTGACGTGCTGAGCAACCCGGAGCGGCACGCCCAGATCGACGGGTCGGGCTTCGTGAAGGGTGACGTGGGGTCCAACCGCATCCAGCAGGTCGGCGACGTGTTCACCATGGACATGACCGGCGACCACATGGGTGGCGACTACCAGACGGACAACACCGTCACCGGCTACTCCGCCAACCAGCTCCTCGCCTGGCAGACCGCGCCCGCCGGTCAGGAGCCCCCCGGCTGGCAGTGGGTCTGGGAGCTCGAGGCCGAGGGGTCCGAGGCCACGAAGGTCCGGCACACCTACGACTGGAGCAACGTCACCGACCAGGAGCTGCTGAGCAAGATCAGCTTCCCGCTGGTCTCGCAGTCCGACCTCGAGACTGCCCTCACGAACCTCGACCAGGCGGTCACGGGCTCGTAGGTTGGTCGGTGTCCATCACCGACCACACGGGAGCGCACCATGGCCAGCACGCTCAACCCCTACGTCAACGTCCTCGACGGCAAGGCCCGCGAGGCCCTGGAGTTCTACCAGTCGGTGCTCGGCGGCGACCTCAACGTGATGACCTTCGGCGACATGGGCACAGAGGGCCCGATGGCCACGCAGGTCATGCACGGCCAGCTGGAGACGCCGGCCGGCCACACCCTGATGGTCGCCGACGCGCCGCCGGAGATGTCGCAGGTGACGATGGGCAACAACATCTCCATCAGCCTCTCCGGCGGCAGCGAGGACGCCGACGCCCTGCGGGGCTGGTTCGCCGGTCTCGCCGAGGGCGGCCAGGTGCCCCAGCCGCTCGAGGCGGCGCCCTGGGGCGACGAGTTCGGGATGCTCGTCGACAGGTTCGGGATCAACTGGCTCGTCAACATCGCTGGTGCGGGTCAGGGCTGACGACTCGAGCATTGCTGGAATCGGGGGAGCTCTCCGACTGGCAGTGGTGCGCGCTCCGAGGGGAGTCGGTGGGCGCGCACTTCGCCGCATGTCGGCGTCAGCGCTTCGCTGGACCTTCGACGTTTACGGTCGGGATGCCGCCACCAACCCGGGCGATCACGGCCAGGGATGGCTGACGGGCGGGGTTCGATTCCCGGTGAACGGTCCAGGCCGGGACGTGAACGAAGTCGCCGGGGCCGGCATCGATGTAACCGTCATGGCCCTCGAACTCGAGTCGTAGCACGCCGCGCACGATGTACAGGCTCGACTCGTTGCGCTCGTGGTGGTGCCAACCCGACACCGCTCCGGGCTCAGTCTCGACCTGACCGGCCCAGAGCAGCGGCAACTCGAAGGCCAGGGCACGGTTCATGCCAGGCGTTGGGTCAGCCGAAGCCAAGTCGGCTGGCGTGAACACCCGTACGGGCCGAGGCAGCTCACCTCTCATGTACTCAGGGTGCCATGAGGGGACGCTCCTCACGACGCGTCTGGTGGCGCGTCTATTCGCCGCGAGCGCGACGCAGCCCTTGGTCAACGTGGACGCTCGGCTCGGCCGCGCCCTCTAGGTGCCAGACTTCTTCGTCGGCGCCGGGTACGGAGTCTTGCCCTGAGCGAGCGCGTCGGTGAGCTGCTCGATGCGGCGGGCGCGGGTCTCCGGGCGCACCGCGGTCTGGATGCGGTTCAGGAAGGCGAAGCGGTTGCGGCCGTCTAGCGCGGCGTAGACGTCGGTGAGGTCGCGCGCGGCCAGGGCGGCGGCGAGGTCGTCGGGCACCACTGCGGTGGCCGGGCTGTCGTAGGCGGCGTCCCAGCGGCCGTCCGCCTTGGCCCTTTCCACCTCGACCAAGCCGGCGGGGCGCATCCGCCCCTCGGCGGTGAGGCGCTCGATGCGCTCGCGGTTGATCTTCGACCAGACGCTCCTGGCGCGCCGCGGAGTGAACCGCTGCACGTACCACTCGTCGTCGAGCCGGCGGGCGATGCCGTCGATCCAGCCGAAGCAGAGCGCCACGTCCACGGCCGTCGTCCAGTCGATCGACGAGACTCCGGTGCCCTTCTTGGCCATTCGCATCCAGACGTGCGAGGCGGTCGACGCGTTGTCGACGAGCCAGGCCTCGAACGCCTTGTCGTTCTCGAAGAACACTGCGTCGGTGTGGTCCATCGACATGGCGGCACCCTAGCTTCGCGCAGCCGATCACCTGGACCGAGTCTGGCCAGACACCGGCCCTACGGGAATCGTCTAGTAGCCGCGGATCGGCAGCCCACCGTCTCTGGGCCGCTCCGACTCCGGAGCCGGACGGCGACGAAGTCGACTGCTCTTCCTGCGCACAGAAGTGCGTGCCCTCGCTGCCAGACGACCCAGGCGTCCGGATCTGTAGCCGAGATCCGGGCGGACGTCGGATGCCATTCCTCGCAGGGGCATACGGCTGCGTGACGCGATCGGCAATGTCGGGTGCGTCCGAGTTGCGAGGCAACCAAACTGGTGGTCTCGCCGGTTCTGTTGGTGAGCCGAGAGGAGGGACGCGTGCAGACAGAACCATCAGGCTTTCGTGAGTTCGTCGTGGCGCGCTCGCCTGCGCTGCTCCGAACGGCCTGGATGCTGACCGGGGACCAAGCCGCCGCCGAAGATCTCTTGCAAACCGCCCTCGCAAGAACCTGGCCCCACTGGGCCCGCATCGCAGACGGCCACCCCGACGCCTACGTCCGGAAGGTCATGGTGCGCGTGAACGCCAACTGGCGGGCTCGCCGTTGGAACCAGGAGACCCCCACCCCTGACGGGGACCTGCACCATCAGCGCCACGACGCTTCGGACGCCAATGACCCGGCTCGGCACGACGACCGGCTGATACTCCTGAAGGCGCTGATGACCTTGCCGGTGCGTCAGCGGCACGTCGTGGTGCTGCGCTTCTTCGACGACCTATCAGTGGACGCCGTCGCAGATGTCATGGGCTGCTCGACGGGCACCGTCAAGAGCCAGAGCGCCAAGGGCCTCGCCAAACTGCGTCAAGCACTCGAAGCCACCGAACCGGATCGAACGAGTACACGATGAACATCGATGAACTGAACGACCTGCTGCGCACCCTGCCGCCTCCGATGGATGGTCCTCCGGACCGCTTCGAGATTGTTCAGCAGCGCGCCCGGCGGCGCTCCCGCACCATCCACTGGGGGGTCGGCGGTGGGGTGGTTGCGGCAGTGATTGCTGCAACGGCCGCACTGCTCATTGGTGCTCCGCCGTCAACGCAGTCCGACAGTCAGAACATCGCCACCGAACCGCCGTCGCCGACCGAAAGTGTCCGTTACGACCCGTCAGAGTCGCTGCCGGGCTCGACGACGGCGATTGACTTGAGCGATGCCGTCGCAGTCACGGGAACCGGGACAAGCACCGTGGAACTAGGGTCGCGCCCCGACGGCGCCACCGCAGCCAACGTGTCTGTGGTCTGCCTGACTGCCGGACGGATCGGGTATCCCGACGGCGCGTTTGCCGTGTGCGACGCCCCAGCAAGCGAGAGCGAGATTGCAGACCCCAGGACTGCGAACTCCGGCTTGATAGACCTCGCCCCAGGGCAGACCTCGCTCGTCTTCCGGGCCAAAGCCGATGTCGGGTGGAAGGTCGTCGCCAACTACGTACGCACAGAAACATCAGACTGGGGCGTCAACGCCAAGGGAGAGACCTTCGGCGTCCAACGCCACGGCAGATCCCCTGACCTGATCGCCGTCGTCGCCGATGACGGCAGACAGGGCTACGCGTACGTCAAGGACCTCGACGGGCGCTGGCCCGAGCCGCCGACGTCCCCGGAAGACGCTCTGGCTCAGCAGGAGGCCAATGAAGGTCGATCACGCTCCGTACCGGTCTACCAATCGGACGGCGAAACGGTCATCGGGAAGTACACGAGCGGGCCATAGGCCGTCCGCCTGGAACACCGCCGTGCTGCGCGCCTGCGCGCCGGCCCCGAGTGGCTGTCTCCGGTTGCGTCGACGAGTGGGCCGCGATGGCCGGGCCGGTGGCTTCACGGCCGCCCCCAGTGCTAGTCGCGGGTGGCCCGACCGTCGCGGCGGGTTGGGCGGTCTGGTGAGGGTCCGCCGTCGCTCGCGGCCCAGCTGGCGAGCATCGCGAGCGCGTCGTGGGACGGGGTGCCCGGTTCGGCGAGATAGGTCACCAGGTTGGTGGTGGCGCCGACCTCGAGGGGCAGGGACTCGAAGGGCAGGTCGAGGTCGCCGACGACGGGGTGGTGCAGCCTCTTGACGCCGGTGCTGTGGATGCGGACGTCGTGGGCGGCCCAGCGGACCCGGAAGTCGTCGCTGCGGGTGGACAGCTCGCCGACCAGGGCAGACAGCTGGCGGTCGTAGGGGTGACGGCCGGCTTCGGCACGCAGCAGCGCGACGGTGTCGTTGGCCACGACGTCCCACTCCCGGAACAGTGTCGTGGCGCG
The DNA here is from genome assembly GCF_054049555.1 of Nocardioides sp. P5_C9_2. Taxonomy (NCBI): domain Bacteria; kingdom Bacillati; phylum Actinomycetota; class Actinomycetes; order Propionibacteriales; family Nocardioidaceae; genus Nocardioides; species Nocardioides sp. P5_C9_2. The sequence continues at coordinate 359 of NZ_JBFUMD010000086.1, read as the reverse complement.
CGGATCGAGGAACACGAGGCGGGCGTTGTTCACCGGCTCGTCGGTGTCGTGAACGGGGTGAAACAACGCCCGGCCGAGCTGGTTGGTGGCGAGCACGTCGAGTCGGCCGCTGAGCACGACGGCGGGCACGGTCGGCATCCCGTCGAGCAGGCGCTGGATCGTCGGCCGGATCCGGTCGGCTTTCGGCCGGGGCCGTCTCGCGGCGCGGGTCGGCGCCCCTGCGGTGCGGAACAGGTCGAGCAGGTGTGCGCGCTCGGCGTCGTCGAGGCGCAGTGCATGTGCGATGCCGTCGACCACGCCTTCGGACACACCGGTCGCGTCGCCTCGCTCCAGGCGGACGTAGTACTGCGGGGACACCC
>NZ_JBFUMD010000085.1:0-13146 GCF_054049555.1 Nocardioides sp. P5_C9_2 | reverse complement strand
TCCTTGGAGACCTCCGTGCCCGTGATGCCCATGGCGACCCCGATGTCGGCGGCCTTGAGCGCGGGAGCATCGTTGACACCGTCGCCCGTCATCGCGACCACGTTGCCCGACCGCTTGAGCAGCTGTACCAGCCGGATCTTGTCCTCGGGCGCCACCCGGGCGACGACGCCGATGTCGTCGAGCTGGCCGAGCAGCTCGTCGTCGCTCATCGACGAGAACTCGGTCCCGGTGAGCGCGCGGCCCTCGATGCCGAGCTCTCCGGCGATCGCGGCGGCCGTGACTGCGTGGTCACCGGTGATCATCCGCACCCGGATCCCGGCGGAGTGGCACTCCGCGATCGCGGCCTTCGCCTCCGGGCGCGGCGGGTCGACGATGCCCACCATCGCGAGCAGGGTGAGGTCGGTGACCAGGGCGATCAGGCCGCCGCCCCCTCCGGATCGGGCCTGGTCGAACGTGGCGTGGTCGAAGTCCCGCTGGGCCACCACCATGACCCGCTCACCGGAGTTGGCCATCCGGTCGTTCGCCTCGATCGCCAGGTGCCGGTTCTCGTCGGTGACGGGCACGAGGGCGCCGTCCGGGGAGCGGTAGCTCCCGCCGCGCGAGATCAGCACGTCCGGGGCACCCTTGACGTAGCAGCGCACGACCGGCCGACCGTCGGCACCGGTCATCTCGTGGAAGGTGGCCATGAACTTGTACTCGGAGTCGAAGGGCACCTCGTCCACCCGCGGGAAGTCCCGCTTCGTGGCATCGAGGTCGAGCCCGCCCTTCGCGCCGAGCACGATGAGGGCGCCTTCGGTGGGGTCGCCGATCAGGCCCTCCCCGTCCAGGACGGCGTCCGCGCACAGGACCATCGGCAGCAGGTAGGGGTCCAGATCGATCCGGGCGCCGCCGACGTGCTTGATCTCGCCTTCCGTGCCGTAGCCCTCGCCCGAGACCGTGTAGTTGTTGTGACCGGGGATCGCCATCTCGCGTGCGGTCATCTTGTTCAGGGTCAGGGTGCCGGTCTTGTCCGAGCAGATCGCCGAGGTCGACCCCAGCGTCTCCACGGCCGGCAGCCGCTTCACGATCGCGTTGCGCCGGGCTATCTCGCGCGTCCCCATGGACAGCAGGGCGGTGACCACGGCCGGCAGGCCGGTCGGGATCGCCGCGACGGCCAGGGCGACACCGGTGATGAACAGCGTGTCGAACGACTCGCCCCTCACGAGTCCGAGCACGACCACGAACACCAGGGCCACGCCCGCGATGAGCGCGATGATCTTCGAGAGTCCGTCGAGCTGCTTCTGCAACGGGGTCTTGTCGGTCTCGGTGTTGGCGAGCAGGTCCGCGATGTGCCCGATCTCCGTGTTCATGCCGGTGGCGGTCACCAGGATCTCGCCACGCCCGCGGGTGACCGAGGTGTTCATGTAGGCGATGCACGTCCGGTCCCCCAGCGGCACGTCCTCCCCAGGCACGGGGTCGGTGGACTTGCCGACCGGCAGGCTCTCGCCGGTCAGGGCGGCCTCCTCGATCTCCAGGGTGGCCGCCAGCGTGATCCGCCCGTCGGCCGGCACCCGGTTGCCGGCCTCGACCAGCACCACGTCGCCCGGCACCAGCTGCTCCGCGTCGATCTCGATCGCCTGGCCGCCGCGGCGCACTCGCGCGACCGTCTTCATCATCTTCGACAGCGCCGCGACGCTCTCCTCGGCCTTGGCCTCCTGCCGCAGACCGATCACCGCGTTGAACAGGGTCAGCCCGGCCAGCACCAGCGAGGTGCCGACGTCGCCGGTCACCACGAGGTTCACCGCGGCGGCCACCAGGAGCACGATCTGCATGAAGTCCTGGTACTGCCGGAGGAAGGCCTTGAAACCCGACTCCTTCTTCCCGCCGGTCAACTTGTTCGCACCCTGCGACTCCAGCCGCCGCTGCGCCTCGTCGACGCTCAACCCCTGCCCCGGGTCCACGTCGAGACCCGCGGCCACCTCCGCGGCATCCATTCCTGCCGGGGAAGCCGGACGTGCTGCCAACTGCGACATCGGCGCCTCCTCGCGCTCGCTGGACCCACCCAGATTCCTCAACCTCACGCGGACCTGGCTCATCCGCAGCGGGTGAAACGGGAGACGGGGCCCTCTGCGTACCGTCGCGCACATGACTCGCAGCGACGTTGACCTGACCGGAGCGGAGCTCCTGGACCGGCTGTCCCACCCGAGCGTCGAGGACGTGGCTGCGGTCGACGCGTGGTGGCGGGCGAACAACTACCTCACCGTCGGCCAGATCTACCTGATGGCCAACCCGCTCCTGCGGGAGCCCCTGCACTCCGACCACATCAAGCCCCGGTTGCTCGGTCACTGGGGCACCAGCCCGGGTCTGTCGTTCATCTACGCCCATGCGTCGCGACTGATCCGCGAGACCGGGCAGGAGATGGTGTACCTGGCCGGGCCCGGGCACGGTGGTCCGGCGCTCGTGGCCGCCGGATACCTGGAGGGCACCTACTCCGAGGTCTACCCCACCGTCAGCCAGGACGCCGACGGGTTGGCCCGCCTGTTCCGTCAGTTCTCGGCTCCCGGAGGCATCCCGAGCCACGTCTCGGTGACGACCCCCGGCTCGATCCACGAGGGGGGCGAGCTGGGCTACGTCCTGGTGCACGCCTTCGGCGCGGTGATGGACAACCCGGACCTGATCGCCCTGGCGGTCGTCGGCGACGGCGAGGCCGAGACCGGCCCGTTGGAGGGCTCCTGGAAGGGCGTGTCGTTCCTCAACCCGGCGCGCGACGGAGCGGTGCTCCCGATCCTGCACCTGAACGGCGCCAAGATCGCCGGCCCGACCGTGCTCGGCCGCAAGGACCCCGCCGAGGTGCGCTCGCTCCTCGAGGGCCACGGCTACGAGGTCATCGAGGTCGAGGGCGAGGACGTGCCCGGGATGCACCTCCGGTTCTCGGAGGCGCTCACCCGGGCCTGGTCCGGGATCCGAGCGATCCAGTCCGCCGCACGCGGCGGGGACTGGGACGGTGTCCGTCCGCGGTGGCCGATGATCGTGCTGCGCACCCCCAAGGGCTGGACGGGTCCGGACGTCGTCGACGGTGTCCAGGTGCGCGGGACCTGGCGGTCGCACCAGGTGCCGCTGTCCGGGGTCAAGGGCGACCCGGCGCACCTGCAGGTGCTCGACGACTGGTTGCGCTCCTACCGGCCCGAGGACCTCTTCGACGAGGACGGGGCACCCTCGGCGCTGGTCCGCCGGGCCAACCCGGACGGCGCGCTGCGGATGAGCGCCACGCCTCACGCGAACGGCGGTCTGGTCACCCGCGACCTGGACCTGCCGGACTTCCGGGACTACGCCGTCGACGTGCCCCACCCCGCCGCGCTGCGCAGCGAGTCGACCCGCGCCCTGGGCGCGATGATGCGCGACATCTATGCGGCCAACCCCGACCGGTTCCGGCTGTTCTGCCCCGACGAGACCAACAGCAACCGCCTCGGGGCCGTCTTCGAGGTCTCCGACCGGGCGTTCGCCGAGCGGGTCACGCCGGAGGACGTGGCGCTGTCCCGCGACGGCCGGGTCATGGAGGTGCTCTCCGAGCACAACTGCCACGGCTGGCTCGAGGGCTACACCCTCACCGGCCGGCACGGCTGGTTCGCCACCTACGAGGCCTTCGCGATGGTGAGCGCCTCCCAGACGATCCAGCACAGCAAGTGGCTCCAGGAGGCCGACGCGCTCCCCTGGCGGGCCAAGGTGCCGAGCCTCAACGTGCTGCTCACCTCGACCGCCTGGCGCAACGACCACAACGGGTTCAGCCACCAGGGGCCGGGGCTGATCCAGAACGTGATCACCACCCGCGGCAACATCGGCCGCGTCTACCTGCCGCCCGACGCCAACTGCCTGCTCTCGGTGGCCGACCACTGCTTCCGCTCCCGGTCCTACGTCAACCTCGTCGTCATCGACAAGCAGCCCCAGCTCCAGTGGCTGACGATCGACGAGGCGGTCGAGCACTGTGCCCGGGGCGCGGGCGTGTGGGACTGGGCGGGCAACGACGACGGCAGCTCCGACCCCGACATCGTGCTGGCCTGCGCCGGCGACGTGGTGACGATGGAGACGGTGGCGGCCGCAGCGATCCTGCGCGAGCACCTGCCGCTCTTCCGGACACGCGTGGTGAACGTGGTCGACCTGATGGCGCTGCCGCGCCCCAAGGACCATCCGCACGGCATGGACGAGACGCTCTTCGACGAGCTGTTCACCGACCACGTCGACGTGGTCTTCGCGTTCCACGGCTACCCGGGCGCCATCCATCAGCTCGTCCACGGCCGACCGGACGCGGACCGCTTCCGCGTGCGCGGGTTCATCGAGGAGGGCACCACCACCACGCCGTTCGACATGGTGGTGCGCAACCGCGCCTCGCGCTACCACCTGGTGATGGACGCGCTCAACAACGCCCGCCGCACCCCACCCGGAGCCAGCGACCTCATGGCCTGGTGCGAGGCCAGGCTGGCCGAGCACGCGACCTACATCGTCGAGCACCTGCAGGACCTGCCCGACGTCCGCGACTGGGTGCTCGGGGACTGGGCCGAAGAGGGGTGACGCCTGGCGCCCCTCACGAGACGTCGAACGCGTCGACGTCGAGCGCCTCGGTGGTCAGCCCCTTCGACGTCCCGTCGTAGTACGTCGACCAGGCGGCGCCGGTGCGCAGGACCACGTCCTCGTCCTGGACCGAGCCCAGTCCGGTCACGCTGGTGGCGGCCGGGCTGAAGGACAGGTAGAACTGCGTGGCGCTCACCCGGACGTAGCCATCCACGTTGGCCGCGCCGGACAGGCCGTTGAGCGAGGCGTCCCAGGCACGGGCGTAGCCGGTCCCGTTCCAGCTGTAGATGTCGGCGTCGTCCGCGGTGCCGGCGACCCCGGGCACCGTGGTGCTGCCGAGCGTGGAGAAGTAGAGGATGCCGTTCTGGATGCTGATCGCGTCGAGGTCCAGGTTGCTGGCCCCCAGCCCGTGGAACGTGCCGTCGAACCACAGCGACCAGGTGCCGTTGTCGTAGCGGACGACGTCCTCGTCGTCGACGGTGCCGAGACCCGGGACCGCTGTGGTCGACCCGGCGAACGAGAGGTAGAAGTGGGTGGCGTCGACCCGGTCGTAGCCGTCCACGTTCGCGGTGGCCGGCAGCCCGGCCACGGTGGCGTCCCACTCGCGGGTGAAGGCGGACCCCGTCCACCGGTGGACGTCGGCGTCGTCGGGGGTGCCGAGCACGCCGGGCACCTTCGTGCTGCCCAGGGTGGAGAAGAACAGCTGGGCCGGGGCGGTCGTCACGTCGACCTGCACCGATCGACCCTGGCTCCAGGTGCCGGCCTCGTCGCGGGCACGCACCACCAGGGTGCGCGGACCGGGCGCCCAGCCGGTGACGTCGACGGTCGCGGCGGCGGTGTAGGGACCGGACCCGGTCACCGTCATCGGTGACCCGTTCCCCACGCCGGGATCGGCACCGGCGAACCACTCCGCGCGTGCCAGGCCGGACCCGGACTCGGCCACCTGGGCGGCCAGGCTCACGGAGGTGGCGCCCTGGGTGGGCGACGGACCGGCCGTGGGTGCGGAGAGCACGGGGGCCACGCGGTCCAGCACGAAGCCTGCGCTGACGGCCGGGCCCCAGTTGCCGGCCGCGTCCTGCGCGCGCACCCACACGGTGTGCGGCCCGTCGGCCAGGGTCGCCAGCAGCGAGGACGGCAGCTCTGCCGTGAGCGACACACTGACGGCGGGGACCGTGTCGATGGGCGTCCCGGCGCCCTCCGGCCCTGCCGCGTCCAGGAAGTACTCCGCCCGCACCACGTCCGAGCCGCCGGTGGCGGCGTCGTCGGCAACCGCGCCGACCGTCACGGGCGACGACGCGGCACTGACCCGGGGCGACACGAGCAGACCGCCGGTGCTCGGGCCGGTGGAGTCGGGCGGGTCCTGCGCCCAGGCGCGGGCCGCGGCGACGTCGAGTCGACCGTGCCCGTAGACGTCGTCGGGTCCCGGGACCCCGAGGTCGACGGCGGTCCCGGTCAGGGCCGACCACTGCTGGTCCGGGGTCAGCCCCGGTGCTCCGGCCAGGAGCAGGGCGAGTGCCCCCGCGGCATGGGGAGCGGCGATCGAGGTGCCCGAGACCGTCTGCTGCAGACCGAACCGGTCGTCGGTCACCACCCCCACCCCCGGCGCGACCAGGTCCGGGAAGCTCCGGGTCCGCCCACCGCAGGCGGACGGACCCCGGCTGCTGGCCGACCAGACGGGCCCGGTGCCGTCCACCGCACCGACGGACAGCGACTCGGGGTAGTTGGCCGGGCTGACGCTCGACCCGGTGCCCGGGCCGAAGTTGCCCGCCGCGAACACCGGCAGGATCCCTGCGGCCCGGAGGAGCTGGACGTCCGGTTGGAAGGTGAGGTCGCAACCGGGACCGGCACCGAGCGACCAGGAGCCGTTGACCACCTGCGGCGCATCCGCGGTGGTGGCGTCGTGGTCCGGGTCCAGCACCCACTGGAAGGCCTGGTGGACGGCCGTCGTGGTCGACGCTCCGCGGTCGTTGAAGATCCGGGCCGCGATCCACGTGGCGCCCGGGGCGATCCCGATGGAGGTGCCGCCGCTGTCGCCCCCCAGGATCACGCCGAGCGTCGCGGTCCCGTGGCCCGACAGGTCGGTCGGGACGGTGGGGTGCTCGCCGTACGGGTCGTACCAGCTGTCGGCACCTCCCCGCCACCGGTCGGCCAGGTCCGGGTGCGTCCCGTCGACGCCGCTGTCGAGCGTCGCGACCACCACCCCCTCGCCGGTGTCGCCCGACTGCCAGACGGCGGGCGCCTGCACCGTCGCGACATTCGACTCTGCAGGGGCCGCTGCCGCCACGAGGTGCACGTCGTCGCTCACGACCCGGGCCACCTCCGGCCGGGCCGCCACCTCGGCGATGACGCCCTCGGTGGCGGTGAGCGAGATCGCGTTGACGATCCACAGGGGGGTCACGTCGCTCACCAGCCCCTCGCTGGCACGGGTGCGCAGGAGTCGACGTAGCGACACCTGGTCACCGTCGGCCAGGACGTGCAGGGCGCGCACCAACCGCCGCAACCGGATCGCCCGGGTCCCGCCGGTGACGGAGCCGGGGTCGACCTGTTCGCCGAGCATGACMACCACGGTCCGCATGTCGCCGGTCGGTCCGCCCGACGCGGCCGCGGCCGGGCCCTGCGGGGCGACGGGCGCGGCACCCAGGGCCAGCAGGACGGTGAGCACTCCCACGACCAGGCGTCCCCCGACGGTCACCGCAGGCTCTCTTCCAGCGGTCGTGCCGCCGTCACGCGACCCGCCACCGGTCGCCGACGGCGGCGGCGGCGGAGCCACAGGAGCGTGCCGGCCAACCCGGCCAGCAAGGTCCAGCTGAGGTACGTGGAGATCCGGCGCACCGGGGTGTCCAGGCCGTCCGCGGGCGAGGTGACCACCCAGTCCGAGGTCATCCGGGCCTCGGGCAGTCCTGCGCGCCGCACGCCGACGGTGGCCCGCCAGCCGCCCGGCGTCAGCTGCGCCGTCGACGCCTCGTACCTGCCGTCCTCGACCACCCTGAGCCGGACGGGCTGGACGGCTCCCTCCGGTCCGGCAAGGCGCACCTCCACCCAGTCCACGGGGGCGGGCGCCGGCTGGACGACCGATCGCATCCGCAGGATCATCCGGGTCTCCCCCGGTCCTGCCGGGACCGCCTCGAAGGTCATGAAGAGTCCGTCCACGGTCGCGACGTCCGGCGTGGCGGGTGTCGTCGCGGCCGTGATCTCGCGCGCGGTCGGCACCGACGTGAGGACCGCCGCCGCGAGCACGGCCAGCAGCAGCACCGCGGCCTCTGCCGCCAGGGGCGTGGCCAGGGTGTCGGGGCCTGAGCGGTCGAGGCGCAGCCCGGTGGACCGCCCCAGTCGCGCGGCGACCCCGGGGTGCACGATGAAGGTGTTCACGGCGGCGAGCGCGAGGGCCAGCAGCACGAGGAGCACCTTCACCGCCACGGCCCCTCCGTAGACCGTGCTGCGCACGTTGGCGAGGTGGGGCACGTGCTGTCCCGCCTGGTAGAGCCCGGTGGCCAGCAGCACGACCGAGGCGACGGCCGCGCGCGGGCTGTAGGCCCGCCACACGTCCAGGCGGGCCCCGCGCCACGAGGGAGCACGCCGCAGCGCCGGCACGATCGTGAGCACCAGGACGACCAGTCCGCCGACCCACACGCCGGAGGCCAGCACGTGCCCGGCGCCCATCACCGCGGTCAGCCCGGACCCGGTCGGCAGCCCGGCCGCATGGCCTCCCCAGGACTGCAGCAGCACCGCCACGGCCAGCGCCCCCACCGCCACGCGCGGGTCCGTCGCCGAGGCACCGTGGGTCCGCCGCCAGCGGGCCATCGCGATCACCGCGACCACCAGCGCCACCTCGCGCAGGAGCCAGGACTGCCCCCACGCGGTACGCGTCAGGGTCAGCCAGGTCTGGACCATCCAGGAGGACAGGGAGGCCGTGGAGTCCTCGGTGCGCAGGAACGGGGTGACGAGCCCGGCGTACACGGCCRCCCAGGCGGCCAGCAGCCCGCCCCAGCGCACGCTGTCCCGCAGGCGGTCCGCACCCGGACCCGCGGCACCGAGCACCCGGCCGCCGACGGACAGCGCACCCACGGCCAGCAGCAGCACGCCGAGGTCGAACCACCGGAGCACCACCAGCGCGACCGCGGGCGCCTCCTGGTCCGCGGCTGCGACGACATCGGGACGCATCCCGGACCCGAAGACGAGGGCGCCCGAGGACGCGTGCCCGTCGGACAGGGAGAGGGCGTGCCAGTCCAGGACGTACTGCCCCCGCTCCAGCGGCGCCGTCGTGACCTGCACCTCCTCGCCACCCTCGCTGAAGGCCACGGTGCTGGGCACCTCCAGCCCGGCCGAGGTCCGGAGCTGGAAGGTGCTCGCCGCGTCGCCGACCGGCTCGTCGAACCACAGGGTGAGCGAGGTTGTGCCCTCGGAGACCATGCCCCCGGACGGCGGGTCCGACCGCACCGTCTCGGAGTGCGCCGAGGCGGGGGCGAGGGCCAGGACGACGAACGCCGCCGCGACGGCCGCAGCCGCCCCGAGTCGCCGCAACGCTCCCCCGCCCATGGCCTAGCCCTGGACTTCGAGGTGCTCGACCCGGGAGTCGTCCATCACCAGGGTGACCAGCGACCCCCGGTGCAGGGTGTCGTGCGAGTTCGCCATCAGGAAGAAGTAGGTCCCGCCCAGTCGCAGCTCGCCGCCGTGCTTGTGCGGGGGTGCCGACATCCGGAGGGTCGCGCCGCTGGCCTCGTCCACCAGGGTCGGTGCGAGCGCGGGGTCGTGCAGGATCCGGGTGGCCTTGTCGGGGTCCACGACCTGGTAGCGGAACTCCACCAGCCCGTTGGCCGCGGTCACGGCCACGAGGTCGACCTCGATGCCGTGCCGGGCGGCCAGCTCCTGGGTGGTCAGCAGGTCGGTCCCGTCCCGTACGTCGTCGGCACGCGCGGTCCACCACGAGAGTCCCAGCACGACGGCGACGACCGCCACCGCCACGACGACCCAGCGACGACGGCGGCGTCGGGGTGCCGCGGGTTCCCGGGGTGGCGCCAGGGCCAGGACGTCGGTCGTCACGGTGTGCTCCTCTTCAGTCTGTCGGTCGATGCGGTGGGTGCGGTCGGTGCGGTCGGTCACGGGAGGTCGAAGGCGTCGACGTCGAGGTTGGCCGAGGTCCCCAGWSCGTGCGCGGTGCCGTCGAGGTAGGTCGCCCAGACGGTGCCGCCGCGGTGCACGACGTCCTCGTCCTGCACCGTGCCCAGTCCGGGGACCGCCGTGGTGTCGGGGGCGAACGAGAGGTACTGGTGGTCCTCGTCCTGGACCGCCCCCACTCCGGGGAGCACGGTGTCGGCGGCGAAGGACAGGTAGAAGTGCGTCGCGTCCACCCGGTCGTAGCCGTCGACGTTGGCGGCGGCCGGCACCCCGATCGTGCTCAGGTCGACGGCCCGGCTGTGCGCCGTCCCGGACCACCCGTAGATGTCCGCGTCGTCCGCCGTCCCGGYCACCSCGGKCGGGTTGGTGTTGCCGASGGTGGAGAAGAACACCGGGCCGCGCACCGTCAATGGCACGTTGGTCAGGGCACTCCAGTTGCCGGCGCGGTCGCGCACCCTGATCCGCAGGGTGACGCTGCTCTCCGAGAGGTTGCTCACGTCGAGCGTGCCGGTCATCGTGTACGGGCCGGCGCCGGTGCTCGTCACGTTGGTGACGGCCGTCGCCTTCCCGGCGCCCGGGTCGGTGGTGCCGATGAACCACTCCGCGGCCGCGGGTGCGGTCCACGCGTCGGTCACCGCCGCGGACAGGGTGACCTGCGCCCTGCCCTGGGTCGGGTTGGGGGTGAGGGTGAGGCCGCTGGCGACGGGCGCCGTCCTGTCCACGAGCAGGATCGTGCTCGCGGTGGCTCCCCAGTTGCCGGCCGCGTCCCTGGCGTGGACGTGGATGGTGTGGTTGCCGTTGCTCAACGTCTTGACGGTGGCGAGCGGGATGTCCGCGTACCCACCCTCGTTGAGGTCGTTGTAGAGACCGTCGCTGGCGATCAACGGGATCCCGGAGCCGGGTGACCCCGCGGTGTCGATGAAGGCCTCCGCGCGGTCGATCGTGCTGCCGGCGTCCACCATGGTGGTCGCCGAGATCCGGACCGCCGGGACGCTGGCGCTGAGCGGCACGACGCCGTTGGTGGGGTTCGGCGCCGCGGAGACTCCGGACGTGGCCGGGCCGGTCCTGTCGATCCGCAGCTCCACCGGGACGGCGGTACCCCAGTTGCCCTGCGCGTCCCGCGCCTCGATCCACACGACGTGGACGCCCTCGGCGCGGCCGGTGAGGGCGGTCGTGGGGATGGTCGCGGTGAGGCTGGCCACCGGAGCGGCCTGCTCGACCGCCATGACCGCGCCGGTCCCCCGGTCGGCCGGCTGCGGCTCCACGTCGATGAAGTACTCCCCGGCCGTGACGTTGGTGTTGCCGGAGGCGGAGTCGTCCCCGGTGGCCGAGACGACCACCGCGGTGCTGCCGTTGGTCACCCGGGGGGTCACCAGGGGCCCCACGATCGAGGGGCCGCCGGTGTCCGCGCCCGTCACCAGGACCGAGCTCAGGGGGCCCCAGTGGCCGACGGAGTCCCGGGAGCGGACGTAGACGACGTGCTGGCCCGAGCCGACGCCGGGCACACCGGTCGCGGTCACGTCGGTCGAGGGCGAGCCGAACGGCGCGGTCAGGGGGGTGCCGGTCCCCTCGGCGCCGACGACGTCGACGAAGTACTCGGCTGCCGTCACGGCGCTGTTGCCGTGCTCGCCGTCGTCGGYGGTCGCCGTGAGGGTCGTGCCGTCGAAGGCGACCTTGGTCGAGACCGGGCCGGTGGTGTCGTCGGTGGTTCCGTCGGCGGGCACTCGGATCGAGGTGTACATGCCGCCGGGTCCCCCCACGTTGCTGTTGTGCAGCAGGAGGCTGGCGTCGTACACCGAGAGGCTGCGGGCGGCCTGAGCGGCGCCCGGGGCCACCACGAGGGCGTCCGCGGTCTGGCCCGGACCGATCGTGTCGGCGGTGTAGTGCCGCGCGTCGGAGAGCGGGTTGCCGTCCAGCGCGATGAAGGTCTGACCGGCGCCCAGCACTCCCATCGAGTGGTAGCGGATCCCGGCGTTGACGTAGCGCAGCAGCACCGTGCGGCCGCCGGTGGTGGCGATCGGGGTGGTGTCCGGGTGCGCCCGGCCGTTGATCAGGGTGTAGCGCGGGCTGAAGCCGCGCATGTCGAACCCTGCCGGGGTGGCGTTGGTGTTGAGGGCGGGGTCGATCTCGCTCATCACCAGCACGGCCTCGTCGTCGTACGCCGTCGAGGCGTCGGCGTAGGCGCGGCCGGCGGTGGTCGGGTGCACGACGAGCGCGCCGTGCAGGCCGAGGGCCGTCTGGTACTGCGTGCCGCCGGCCAGGCCCGCCTCGTAGAGGTAGGTGCCCGGCCGTCCCGCAACGAACGAGTACAGCCGCTGGCCGCCGCCGGGGACACCCGAGAGGTCGGGGGGGACCGGCTGGCCCTGGACGTGCAGCGCACTGGTGGTGCCGAGCTCGTTGTGCACCGTGATCTCCACCGTGTCACCCTCGGCGACCTCGATGACCGGGCCGCCGGGGGCGGTCACGCTCGTGCCGGCCGCGTTGCAGTGTGCCGGGGTGGGTGTCGCCGGCGGGCGCGTGCAGTAGCCCCAGACGGGCACCACCTGACCGCCGGGCAGGGTCGTCGAACCCTTGACGGCGTACAGGTCGATCGACACCGTGGCCGCGGACGCCGGGGAGGCGACCCCTGCCAGCGTCCCCGCCACCGCCAGGCCGACGGCGCCCAGCACCACGGCAGCTGATCGTCGGATCCTCGTGGAGTGCGTCATCTCTGACATCGCCCTTCAGCCGCAGTTGTTGGGTTCGGGCGGATCGATCCGCATGTACGTGATGGGCCCGGTCATGTTGGCTCCCCAGGAGGTGATCTGGAACAGCGCGTGGTTGTGCGAGATGACGTAGAACTCCCCGCACTGGTTGAGCGTCGGCGTACCGGTCGGCAGGGTCTCCTTGGACCCGAGGTAGGGACTGCCGCTGTAGAAGGTGCCGATCACGGAGTTGGCGAGACTGGGCACCGTCACCGGCACCGGGTTGCCCACCGGGTCGTAGCCCTCGGCGTCGTACCACTTGAAGAGCACGTCCCAGGTCTGGCCGGGACCGATGTTGATCGAGAACTTCTCCATCGACAGGTCCTCCCCGGCGGCGCCCTCGAGGGGGTTGCCGTCGCGACCGATCACCAGGCCGTTGTTGCCGTGCGGGTGGAACGGGTAGTCCTCGGTCCCGACGTTGAGGTAGCGCGCCAGGCCGGGGAGCGGATGGCTGGAGTTGTCGAACTCGTGGATCTGCGCGAGGGCGCCGTACGGCTGGGAGGGCAACCAGCTGGCCCCGTTGTCGGCGATGCTGTCGGGGAAGCCACGACCGTTGATGAGCCAGTAGCGCGGGTGGTAGTTGTTCATGTTGAACGCCTTGCCCTGCTCGACCTTCTGGTGCTGGTAGGGGTCGATCTCGGAGAGCATCACCATGAACTCCTCCGCCGCCGTGAACTTGCTGTCGTCGCGGTCGTAGGCGTGGTCGGCCCCCATCTGCGGGCGCACGATGAGCGCGCCGAAG
>NZ_JBFUMD010000084.1:0-10262 GCF_054049555.1 Nocardioides sp. P5_C9_2 | reverse complement strand
GACGTACCTCGCGCCAACCTGCCGGTGCGGTCGCCCGCGGCGTACCCCAGCGCGCCCGARCCGCCCGGTCGGCACGATCCAGCGCGCCCGAACTGCCCGGTCGGCGGCCTGTAGCGTGGCGCACGCGCCCGCTCTGCCTCCGGGAGGACCCGTGAAACGCCACCAGCTGCTCCGCGCGCTGCACTCCCTCGTCGCGCCTCGGACCTACCTCGAGACCGGCGTCAACCGCGGCGCCAGCATGGGTCTGTCGCGGGTCCCCAGTGTCGGTATCGACCCGGCGTTCCGCGTCGTCACCGAGCTGCAGGCCGACGTCCACCTCGCGCGCACCACGAGCGACGAGTTCTTCGCTCGCCGTCATCCGCTCGCTCACCTGCCGGTCCCCGTCGTGGACCTGGCGTTCATCGACGGCATGCACCTCGCGGAGTACGCCCTGCGCGACGTCCTCGCCGTCGAGCGCTTCACCCTGCCGACCAGCGTCATCGTGCTCGACGACATGCTTCCCCGCACGGTCGAGGAGGCGAGCCGCAGGCGCACGACGCGCGGCTGGACGGGAGACGTCTACAAGGCAGCCACGGCCCTGCGTCGGCTCCGCCCCGACCTGCTGGTGCTCGACGTGGACACCAGCCCCACGGGCACGTGCGTGGTGCTCTTCCCGGACGCGAGGCGAGGAGGCGTCCTGGAGGGCTACGACGAGTGGGTCGCCACCGAGGCCGTGCGTCCCGACCCCCAGCCGGTGCCGGAGGCGGTGCTCGGGCGCACGCGTGCGCTCGACCCGGAGGTGCTGCTCGCCAGCCCGGGCTGGAAGCGGCTGCCCGACCTGCGCCGGTCGGCACGTCCGGGCCACGACGAGGAGGTCCGTGCGGCGTTCGCCGACCTCGTCAGCGTGCGCCCGGCAGGCGTCGGCTGAGGTCGCCCTTCGCCCGCCCCAGGAGCGAACGCACCCGCTGCACCGGCCTGCGCCCGAGGGGAGACCTCCGGTGCGGCGTCGGGAGCCGGGACGGCAGTGCCTCCGCGCCCCACAGCAGCACCAGCGGTCGTGCGCCCTGCACGAGCAGCCGGCAGCCGAGGGGCCGTTCGTCACCCGCGCCCTCGAGGCACACGGCGTACGTGCCGTCGGTGAGGGTCGACCGCTCGAACCGCACGGCGCCACGCCGCCCGCGGTCATCGTCCACCAGGGCGAGGGTGCCGCGCCGGACACCGCTCTCACCGCGGAGGACGACGGTGACCCCGTCCGCGATCACGGGACCGGGGTCGGCCAGGACGACCTCGACCTCCCCTCCCACGAGACGGGCGAAGCTGTCGACGAGGTCGACCTCGGCGACGGGCGGATCCGACTGGCCCACGGATGCTCCTCGGATTCAGGCGTGCGGTGCACAGCAGCCTAGCCACCGGCCGGCGACGTGGACACGCTGGAGAAGACGGTGGTGCGACGAGATGGTGTGCGAACGAGATGGAGGTGCCCCGACTGGGACTCGAACCCAGACTGCGCGGTTTTTAAGACCGCTTCCTCTGCCGATTGGGATACCGGGGCGAGTGGCGTGCCGTCAGGCGGTCACAGGTAGGTCTTGCGAGCGTAGATCGCGTGCGCCCCCGCCGCGCGGTCGAGGAAGAGCAGGCCGTCGCAGTGGTCGATCTCGTGCTGGAGCGCACGGGCCTCGAAGGCGGTGGCCTGGAGGGTGACCTCCTCGCCGGTGCCCGGGAGCTGACCACGGACGACGACGCGGGTCGGGCGCTTCACGTCACCGGTGAGGTCGGGGACGCTCATGCAGCCCTCGCGCGCCTTCTCGTTGCGGCTCGACTCCACCACCTCGGCGTTGCACAGCACGAAGGTCCCGTGGTGGTCGCGGGTCTTGGGATGCTGCGACACGTCGACGCAGAACACCTTCAGGCCCTCCCCCACCTGCGGCGCCGCGAGGCCGACGCACCCGGGCGAGACCCGCATCGTCGCCACCAGGTCAGCAGCGAGCCGCACGGTTTCCGGTGCGGTGGGGTCGACCCGGTCGCCGTCGGTCGACAGCACGCGGGCGGGCGCTCGTACGACGTCGCGGACGCGCCCGGCGACGTCGAGGTCGGCCTCCGTCCAGGCCGCCACGCGGGGATGGACGCTCACAGCTCGTCGGACTCCGCCGGACGCAGGGTCACGCCGACGCCCAGCTGGTCGGCCACCGAGCGCAGCGCCACCGCGAGGGAGTCGGTGTCCACCGAGACCGGCAGGTCGACCTCGGCGATGAGCAGGTAGAGGTCGCCGGCCAGGCGGGTGGTGAGGTCGGTGACGTTGCCCCCGACCTCGGCGATCTCGCCGATGACTGCTGACACGATGCCCGGCCGGTCACCGCCGTGGACGGTCAGCACCCACTGGCTGCCGACCGGCGGGTGCGGCTGCTCCTCCGGGACCTCGCGGACCGTGACCGTGAGGGTGCCGTCGGCGGCCAGCGGCGCCAGCGCCTCCTCGATGTCGGCCGCACGCGCGTCGCCGGCACACACCAGGGTCATCGCGAAGTGGCCACGGAGCAGCGTCATCGACGAGTCCTCGAGATTGAGGCCCAGGCCGGCGATCCGGTCCGTCGTGCCGGCGATGATCCCCGGGCGGTCGTGGCCGAGGACGGTGATGGCGTGGAGGGTCACCGCTCCATCCTGTCAGGGTCCGGGCCTCCGCCCGCTGCCAGCGCCCGCGCCCGGCGGAAGACGGCGTCGAGCATGTCCGGGGTGAGCCGACCCGTGAACGTGTTGTGCTGCGAGGGGTGGTAGCACCCGAGCAGGGTGACGTCACCGATGCGCACCTCGGCCGCGTGGCCGAACCGGGGCCGCGGTCGCGGGACCTCGAGCCCGAGACCGGCCAGCCCGGTGAGCGACCCCGCCCAGCCGTAGGCACCGAGCGCGACGACGACGCGGACGTGGGGCGCCAGCAGCCGCAGCTCGGTGTGCAGCCACGGGGCGCAGGTGTCCCGCTCCTCCGGCGTCGGCCTGTTGTCCGGCGGCGCACACCGGACGGTGGCCACCACCCGCGTGCCCACCAGCCGCTGGCCGTCGCCGGCGTGGGTGCTCGTCGACAGCGTCGCCAGCCCGACCCGGTGCAGGCTGGCGAAGAGCCAGTCTCCGCTCGAGTCGCCGGTGAAGACGCGGCCGGTGCGGTTGCCGCCGTTGGCGGCGGGGGCCAGCCCGACGACGAGGATGCCGGCCTCCGGGTCGCCCCAGCCCGGGATCGGTCGCCCCCAGTACGGCTGGTCGGCGAAGGAGGCCCGCTTGTCGCGCGCCACGTCCTCGCGCCACCGCACCAGGCGCGGGCAGGCCGAGCAGACGCTCACCCGGGCCTCGAGCGAGCCGAGGTCGTCGGTCACCGCCAGGCGTCGTACGCCGCCCGCGGTGCGCGCCACCCGGGTGTCGGCCGCCGCGGGGTCCTCGGGCCAGCCGGTGCCCGGCGGGACCGGGGACGCGAACGGCCGGCCGGTGAGCGGGTGCGGCAGGTCGACGGGCACGGGGCGCTCCCTCAGGCCCCGGCCGACGTGCCGATGGAGGCCGCGATGCCGTGCAGGATGTCGGCCTCGGAGACGCGGTAGGTGCGCACCGACGCACGCGCCAGGATGCGAGCCCAGATCAGCGCCCCGGCACCGACCACGTCGGCGCGGCCCGGGTGCATGTAGGGCAGGGCCCGCCGCTCGTCGACGCTCATCGCCACCAGCCGGTCGCAGAACGCCAGCGTGTCCGCGACGGAGAGCTCGGCGCCGTCGAAGGCATCCCGGTCGTACGCGGTCAGGCCCAGGACGCCGCACGCGATCGTCTTGATCGTCCCCGACGTGCCGATGACGGTGCGGGCTCTTCCGACCCCGACGGGCGAGTCGTCGAGGTGGCGCCCGACGTCGGCGACGCACGCGGCGACCTGCGCGCCGGTTGGCGGGTCGGAGTGCAGGTGGCGCTCGTGGAGGCGGACCGACCCGATGTCCATCGAGGTCGACTCCTGCGGCCCGTCCTCGCCGAGGACCAGCTCGGTGGAGCCACCCCCGATGTCGACGACCAGCACCGGCTCGGCGGGCATCGGGGTGAGCGGGCCGACCGCGCCGGCGTACACCAGCGCGGCCTCCTCGGCACCGCTCAACACCTCAGGGTCCACGCCGAGGCGGGCGCGCACGCCCTCGACGAAGACGGCGGCGTTGCGGGCGTCGCGGGTGGCGGAGGTGGCGCAGAAGCGGGTGCGCCCGGGCGGCACCCCGTGCTGTCGCAGCACCTCGGCGAGCTCGTCGATCGCCACGAAGGTGCGGGCCAGCGCCTCGTCGGACAGCTCGCCGGTCGTGTCGACGCCCTGTCCCAGGCGCACGACGCGCGACTCGCGCCACACGACCTCGGGCGGCGTGCCGATCAGCAGCTTGATCGAGTTGGTGCCGCAGTCGATGGCGGCCACGGTCCGGGTGTCGTCAGGCACGCGGCACATTCTGCACGGGGCACCGCGCGCTCGTGCCGAGGCTCATGACTGCTCCTCCGTACGCCGGGCGGCACGGACCCCGGCCGCGCTCGGGAGGTCGCGCGGGGCGTTCCACGCGTCGTTGCGTGCGTCGCCGGGTGGGTACGGCGGGTCGCCGGCACCGTGGCGGTACCACGGCACCGCCAGGCTGGGGAGCGGTGTGTTGCCGGCGATGAGGTCGGCAGCCTTCTCGGCCACCATCATCACCGGCGCGTAGATGTTGCCGTTGGTCACGAAGGGGAAGACCGAGGCGTCGACGACCCGCAGGCCCTCCGTGCCGTGCACCCGCATGGTGGACGGGTCGACGACGGCCTGGTCGTCGGTGCCCAGCTTGGCGGTGCACGAGGGGTGCAGCGCGGTCTCCCCGTCCCGGCGCACCCACTCGAGGATCTCCTCGTCGGTCTCCACCGATGCCCCCGGCGAGATCTCGCCGCCGCTGAAGGAGGCGAAGGCGGGCTGCTCGAGGATGCCGCGGGCGGCGCGGACCATCTCGACCCACTCCCGCTGGTCGTTCTCGGTGGAGAGGTAGTTGAAGAGGATGGAGGGGTGCTCGTAGGGGTCGGTCGAGCGGATCCGCACGTGGCCGCGCGTGTCGGCGTACATCGGGCCGATGTGCACCTGGTAGCCGTGGATGCCGTGCTCGGTCTCGGCCGGCTTCGACCCGTCGTACCGGATGGCGATCGGCAGGAAGTGGAACATCAGGTTGGGCCACTCGACGTCGTCGTTGGAGCGGATGAACCCCCCGGCCTCGAAGTGGTTGGAGGCCCCCACCCCGCGGCGGCCGAAGAGCCACTCCGCGCCGACCCGCGGCTTGTGGCGGTGGGCCAGCCACGGGGCGATGGAGACCGGCTGGGTCGAGGCGTACTGGACGTAGACCTCGAGGTGGTCCTGCAGGTTGCTGCCCACGCCGGGCAGCTCCACGCGAGGCTGGACGCCGGCGACCCGCAGGACCTCGGGGTCGCCGATCCCGGCCAGCTGCAGCAGCTGCGGYGAGTTGAAGGCGCCGCCGCAGAGGACGACCTCCCCGGCGGAGACCGAGCGGTGCAGGCGCCCGCCCCGCGTGTAGTCGACCCCGGTGCAGCGGGTGCCCTCCATGCGGAGCCCGGTGACCATCGCCAGCGTCTCGATCGTGAGGTTCCCGCGGCCCCGGACGGGATGGAGGTAGGCACGCGCGGCGGAGAGCCGCCGGCCTCGGTGGACGTTGCGGTCGAACTTGGCGAAGCCCTCCTGCCGGTAGCCGTTCACGTCGTCGGTCAGCGGGTAGCCGGCCTGCTGCACGGCCTCGAAGAACGCGCCGAACAGCGGCGTGCTCGCGGGACCCCGCTCCGTCACCAGGGGACCGGACCCGCCCCGCCAGGCGTCCGCGCCGGTGCTGCCGTTCTCGAGCAGCACGGTCTCCATGCGCTTGAAGTAGGGCAGGCAGTGGGCGTAGTCCCACGCGGCCATGCCGGGCTCGGCCGCCCAGCGCTCGTAGTCCATCGGGTTGCCGCGCTGGAAGATCATGCCGTTGATCGACGAGGAGCCGCCGAGGACCTTCCCCCGGGCGTGGTAGATCCGGCGCCCGCCCATGTGGGGCTCGGGGTCCGACTCGTACTTCCAGTCGTAGAACCGGTTGCCGATCGGGTACGGCAGCGCCGCCGGCATGTGGATGAACGGATCCACGCGGAAGTCGCTGCGTCCCGCCTCGAGCACCAGCACCCGCGTGGACGGGTCGCTGCTCAGCCGGTTGCCCAGGGCCGACCCTGCCGACCCCCCGCCCACGATCACGTAGTCGTAGTGATCCTTCATGACCGCTCCCGCGTCCTGTCGGCGAACCAGCCGGCGGGGGCCGGCCGGGTGTTGTGCCACACGTGCTTGGTCTCGCGGTACTCCTCCAGCCCCGCCAGACCCAGCTCGCGGCCGATCCCGGACTGCTTGAAGCCGCCCCACTCGGCCCCCGGGACGTAGGGGTGGTAGTCGTTGATCCAGATGGTGCCGTGCCGCAGCCGACGCGCCACCCGCTCGGCGCGGCCGGCGTTCTCGGACCAGACCGCACCGGCGAGCCCGTAGACGGTGTCGTTGGCGATCGCCACCGCGGCGTCCTCGGCGGCGTCGCGGTCCGCCCCCGAGAACGTCTCGACCGTCAGGACCGGCCCGAAGGACTCGTCGCGGACGCAGCGCATCTCCCGGGTGCAGCCGTCGAGCACCGTCGGCGCGAAGTACCACCCGTCGGCGTGCTCCTCCCCCTCCGGCGGGCCGCCCCCGCAGCGCAGCGTGGCACCGTCCTCGAGGGCCTCGGCGACGTAGGTGGCGACCTTGTCCCGGTGCGCCTCGCTGATCAACGGGCCGGTCTCGGCGTCCTCGTCGAAGGGCCCGCCCAGCCGGATCTGCCGGGCCCGCGCCACGATCGCGTCGACCACCTCGTCGTGGATGCTCTCCTCGACCACGAGGCGGGCGCCGGCCGAGCACACCTGACCGGAGTCGAGGAAGATCGCGGTGAGCGCGTTGTCGATCGCGGCGGGCAGGTCGGCGTCGGCGAACACGACGTTGGGGTTCTTGCCACCCAGCTCCAGGGCGATCCGCTTCACCGTCGGCGCGGCGGCGGCCATGATCGCGCGACCGGTGACCAGGCCGCCGGTGAACGAGACCAGGTCGACGTCCTCGTGGGCGGTGAGGGTCGGGCCCACCGCCGCCCCGGCGCCGAGGA
Organism: Nocardioides sp. P5_C9_2; assembly: GCF_054049555.1. Classification (NCBI taxonomy): domain Bacteria; kingdom Bacillati; phylum Actinomycetota; class Actinomycetes; order Propionibacteriales; family Nocardioidaceae; genus Nocardioides; species Nocardioides sp. P5_C9_2. Next base: position 3,120 of record NZ_JBFUMD010000084.1, on the reverse strand, counting down.
CGAGGTTCGCCACGCCCGGCGGGAGCCCTTCCTCGGTGAGGACCCGCACCAGCCAGATCGAGGTGTGCGGCGTCAGCTCGCTGGGCTTGAGCACGAAGGTGTTGCCCGCGGCGAGCGCCGGGGCCACCTTCCAGCTCGTCTGCAGCAGCGGGTAGTTCCACGGCGTGATCAGGGAGCACACCCCGACCGGCTCGTGCAGGACGCGACTGGAGACGTCCGCCTGCCCGGTGTCGACGACCCGGCCCGCGTCGGCCGCGGCGAGGTCGGCGAAGTGGCGGAAGACCGCCTCGATGTCGTCGACGTCGAGCTGTGACTCCACGAAGCGCTTGCCGGTGTCGAGGCTCTCCAGCCGCGCGACCTCGTCCTTCTCGGCCACCAGGCGGTCGGCCACCCTTCGCAGGAGCGCGGCTCGCTCGAACGCCGAGGTGTGCGGCCACGGCCCCTCGTCGAAGGCGCGCCGTGCCGCTCGTACGGCGGCCGCCGCGTCGTCGGCCGTGGCCTCGGGCACCTCACCGACCTCGCTCTGGTCGGCGGGGCACCGGATCATCCGGACGCCTCCGTCCGACGCGCCGCACCATTGACCGTCGATCAGGAGTCCAGTCACGTGAACGTGACTACCACCCCACGGGGTGGTCTCGCCAGTGTGCAGTCGCATCGCGGTACGGGCGCGACGGCCCTGCCGCGGGCGGACTCCGGACGCCGGGCGCCGCAGCCGCGATCAGTCGGTGTCCGGGGCTTCCCGTCCGACGCAGGGACCGGTGGCCCACCACTCGCCGAGCAGGTCGAGCACCTCGTCGCCGAGCGGGTTGACGCCGCGACCCTGGGCGAGCGACTGCCCGGCGAGGACGTGCAGGCACTTGACCCGGTCGGGCATCCCGCCCGCGGTGATCCYCGCGATCTCGGGGACGTCCTGCCCGGCGCCGGCAGCGAGTCCGTCCCGCGCGGCCAGGTAGGCCTCGTGGGCCTTCCGGTAGGCCACCGCCAGCTCGGGATCCTCGGCGAGGCGGTCCTGCATCTCCTTCATCAGCCCCGACCCCTCGAGGGTGCCGATGCGGGAGGCCGCGCGCGGGCAGGTGAGGTAGTACGTCGTGGGGAACGGCGTGCCGTTCGGCAGCCGCGGCAGCGTCGTCACCACGTCGGGGTTGCCGCACGGGCAGCGGTGCCCGATCTCGTGGATGGCGCGGGGCTCCCGGCCGAGCTGGGCCGCCACGGCGGCGACGTCGGCGGGGTCGATGGGCTCGGCAGGGTCGATCGGTGGGGTCACTGCTGTCCGGACCTGTCCAGCTTGACACCGTCGATGACCGACGGGGTCTCGGGCTGGGGCGGGGGCGGGTTGCCGGCGAGCTCGACGGAGTCCCAGGCCGGCGACCACCACGGGGTCGGCTCGATCTTGAGCACGTCGTCGGGGTCGTTGAGGGTGGCCTGCTGCTCGAGCGGACGGCCGTTCTCGTCCAGCACCTGGAAGCCGGTCTCCCCGGGCATCAGGTAGCCGAAGCGGGCGCGCGCCTGGGCCTTGACGTACGCCGGGTCCTCCCAGCGCTGCTTCTCGCGCTCGAGGTCGTTGATGCTCGACTCCCGCTCGGCGATGGCCGTCTTGAGCTCGGAGATGTGGGAGCGCTGCTGGAGGTAGGCCCGCATCGAGGAGGCGTACGAGACGGTCAGCACCGCGAGGACCAGGACGAGCACGGCCGCGCGCCCGGTGAGCCGGGGACGGCGCGGACGACCGTCCGCGCCGGGGCGCGACCCCGCCGGGGTGGACGACCGGGACACGACGGACCGGCCGCGCTGCGTGCGCGAGCCGGGCCCCGTGGTCCCACCGGGTCCACCCCGGGGAGTCCGACGCTGCTGAGCCATGGGAGCAGTCTGCCCCGATCAGGCCTTGAATCGAGGGAACGCGCCCGCGCCGGCGTAGCGAGCCGCGTCACCCAGCTCGTCCTCGATGCGGAGCAGCTGGTTGTACTTCGCGACGCGCTCGGAGCGGGCCGGGGCGCCGGTCTTGATCTGGCCGCAGTTCGTGGCGACGGCGAGGTCGGCGATGGTGGTGTCCTCGGTCTCGCCCGAGCGGTGGCTCATCATGCAGCGGAAGCCGTTGCGGTGCGCGAGGTCGACCGAGTCGAGGGTCTCGGTGAGGGAGCCGATCTGGTTGACCTTGACCAGCAGGGCGTTGGCCGACTGCTCGTCGATGCCCCGACCGAGGCGCTCCACGTTGGTGACGAACAGGTCGTCGCCGACGATCTGGGTGGTGTCCCCGAGCTGGGCGGTGAGGGTCTTCCACCCGGACCAGTCGTCCTCGTCCAGCGGGTCCTCGATGGAGACGATCGGGTACGCCGCGACGAGCTCGGCGTAGTAGGCCGTCATCTCGTCGGCCGACTTCTTCTTGCCCTCGAAGGAGTACTTCTTGCGGTCGTGGAACTCGCTGGCCGCCACGTCGAGGGCCAGCGCGATGTCCTTGCCGAGCTTGAGGCCGGCGGACTTGACGGCCTCGGCGATCAGGTCGAGCGCGGCACGGTTGGAGGAGAGGTCGGGGGCAAAGCCGCCCTCGTCGCCGAGCCCGGTGGCCAGGCCCTTCTTCTTCAGCACCGCCTTGAGCGCGTGGTAGACCTCGGCACCCTGCTGCAGCGCCTCGGCGAAGGTCGCCGCGCCGATCGGGGCGATCATGAACTCCTGGATGTCGACGTTGGAGTCCGCGTGCGAGCCGCCGTTGAGGATGTTCATCATCGGGACGGGCAGCAGGTGGGCGTTGGGGCCGCCGACGTAGCGGAACAGGGGCAGGCCCGCCGACTCCGAGGCGGCGCGGGCGGTGGCCAGCGAGGCGCCGAGGATGGCGTTCGCGCCCAGCTTGGCCTTGTTGGGCGTGCCGTCGAGGTCGAGCATGGCCTGGTCGACGACGCGCTGGTCGTCGGCCTCCAGGCCGACGATCACCCCGGCGATGTCCTCGACGACGCCCTTGACGGCCTTCTGCACGCCCTTGCCGACGTACCGCTTGCCGCCGTCGCGCAGCTCGACGGCCTCGAAGGCGCCGGTGGAGGCGCCGCTGGGCACGGCGGCGCGGCCGAACGCGCCGTCGTCGAGGACGATCTCAACCTCGACGGTGGGGTTGCCTCGTGAGTCGAGGATCTC
>NZ_JBFUMD010000083.1:0-10291 GCF_054049555.1 Nocardioides sp. P5_C9_2 | reverse complement strand
GGGAGGGGTCCGCGACGAACCGGTAGCCGCGCTGGCGGCACTCGTCGGTGTGGCGCAGCATCCCCTGGGGGTCGTCGGGGCCGATCAGGACGTAGTCCGGGGTGCCGACCCGGTCGACGATGGGCTTGAGCTCGATCTCGCGGGCCTCGCTCATCGCACCGGCGTAGAACGAGGCGATCTGGGCGTGCGCGGAGTCGTTCGTGCAGACGAACCGGGCGGTGTGGCGGGTCTGCGAGGTGTGGACCGAGGTGCAGTCGACGTTGTGGCGCTCCAGCCAGGCGCGGTACTCGCCGAAGTCCTCGCCGACCGCACCCACGAGCACCGGGCGCAGGCCCAGGTTGCCGAGGCCGAAGCAGATGTTGGCGGCGCATCCGCCGCGGCGCACCTCCAGGTCCTCGACGAGGAAGGACACCGACAGCTTGTCCAGCTGGTCCACGACGAGGCTGTCGGAGAACTTCCCCGGGAAGGACATCAGATGGTCGGTCGCGATGGATCCGGCGATCAGCAGGGGCACGCGCGAACACTACCCCTGAGTACTGCTGGGGCTACCTCACGGTAGCCACTAGCGTCGGCGCCATGACCTCCCCCGAGAGCGCCGCACGCCTCACCCACGCCGACCTCGCGAGCACCAGCGACATGGCCGACGACTGCCGGGCGACCCGCCGCAACCTGCGCCTCGAGCGGGCCGCACGGGCCGCGGTCTCCGCTCCCCCGAGCCTGCGCTACGAGGACTATCCGCGCGAGGTCGCCAAGCGCGACATCCGGGTCAGCGAGGCGACCGCCCGCCTGGCCGAGGCGCTGTACGGCCGGTAGCAGACACCACGACGAAGGGCCCCCGCCACACGGCGGGGGCCCTTCGTCGTGCTGCGATCAGTGCACCCGGATCAGTGCACCTGACCAGTGCGCCTGGATCAGTGGAACGAGTCGCCGCAGGCGCAGGAGCCGGTGGCGTTGGGGTTGTCGATCGTGAATCCCTGCTTCTCGATGCTGTCGACGAAGTCGATCATCGCGCCGTTGAGGTAGGGGACGCTCATCCGGTCGACCACGACGGTCACGCCGTCGAAGTCGGTGGTCACGTCGCCGTCGAGCGTGCGCTCGTCGAAGAAGAGCTGGTAGCGCAGGCCCGAGCAGCCGCCGGGCTGCACGGAGATGCGCAGGGCCAGGTCGTCGCGGCCCTCCTGCTCGAGGAGGCTCTTGACCTTGCCCGCGGCAACATCGCTCAGGTTGATCTGGTCGGTGCGGCGGTCAGTGGTGGTGTCGACCTGCTCGGTCATGTGCTGCTCCATCAGTCGGTCGAGGTGGATACCTGTCCCAATGGTCGCACACCCCGGGTTATTCCTCCCGGTCCACCGCCCCACCCGGGACGGGCGCCGGCTCCCTACCTCGACCAGGTGCGGGCGACCCGCTGGGCGAGGTCGCTCAGGGCCCCCGAGGGGTCGGCGAAGGCGCGCTCCTCCCCCACCAGGTCGACCAGCGAGTACGCCGACTCGATGCCCAGGGCGCGCATCTCGCGGCTGCCCACCAGCACCTGGCCCGCGAGCGCGACACACGGCCGCAGGGCCTCCGCGGCGATCTCCGCGACGCCGTACGGGACCTTGCCGGACCGGCTCGAGAAGTCGAAGGCACCCTCCCCGGTGATCACCAGGTCGGCCTGCCGGGCCCGCGCGGCGAGCCCCACGTGCTCGGCGACCAGGGCGATGCCCGGCTCCCGGCGGGCACCGAGGACCAGCAGCGCGTAGCCGATGCCGCCGGCGGCGCCGGCGCCCTTCTCCAACGACGTACGGCGATCGGTGGCGGTCGCGAACGCCTCCAGCCACCCGTCGATCAGGGCGACCTGCTCCTCGTCGATGCCCTTCTGCGGACCGAAGGACTTGGTGGTGCCGAAGAGCCCGGTGAGCGGGTTGTCGACGTCGGTGGCGGCGACCAGCGTGACGCCGGACAACCGGTCGCGGGCGGGGCCGAGGTCGACCGTGGTGACGGTGTCCAGGGCGATGGCCCCGCTGTCGAGGATGCCGTCGGACAACGCCCCGAGGGCGGCGAGGACGCCCGCTCCCCCGTCGTTGGTGCCGGAGCCGCCGAGGCCGACGACGACCGTCGAGGCCCCGCTCTCGACGGCGGCGATGAGCAGCTCGCCCACGCCGTTGCTGCTGGCGAACTCGACGCCACCGTCGATCAGGTGCAGGCCGACCGCCTGGGCGCTCTCGACGTAGGCGACGTCGTCGACGAACAGCAGGGTGGCCGGGACCCGCTCGCCGTGCGGCGCCTCCACCGTCACGGCGAGCAGCTCGCCCCCGAGGGCGGCGTGCAGGACGTCCACGAACCCCGGTCCCCCGTCGGCCATGGGGGCCAGGTCGAGCACGTCGTCGGGTGCGTGCCGGGCCCACCCGGTCGCGATGGCCTCGGCGGCCTCGACCGCGGTGAGGGTGCCGGAGAACTTGTCCGGCGCGATCAGGACGCGCATGCGGTCATCCTGTCGCATGGTCGGGCGTGCGGGGCCCGGGGACTACCCCAGGTCCACGATCGCGGCGACCGGGCCGCCGCCGTCGGGGCCCTGGTGGGCCGCGGACACCGACACGAACACCGCCGGGTCGCCGGTGACCGCCGCCGTCACCCCGCCCACGGCCGCCTTGATCTGCCGGTGCCAGTGGACGTCGGAGTCGTCGAGCATGGCGTTGCGCCGGCCCCGGACCTGGCCGTCCTGGGAGACCTCGCACTTGAGGAAGACGTTGACCAGCCGGCCGTCGAGGTCGGTGGTGTGCGGCCGCTCGGGCAGCTCGAGGCCGGCCGAGCGGATCGCGTCCCAGATGCCGTCCGCGTCGAGGGCGTCCCGCATCACCGCGTGGCCGACCCGGTAGCGACCGCCGACGCCGGTGGCGTTGCCGACCACCACGACCTGGGCCACGTCGAGCTCGACGCCCGAGGAGCAGGACGCCACCGCCGAGAAGAGCGACCGGTCGTGCATGACGTCCTCGTCGGTGGGCATCTCGATCTCGCCGAGCGCGACCGCGATGCCCAGCGCCGTGCACCCGTTGGAGAGGTCCATCGACTCGTGGGTGTGCTCGGTCCACACCGTCTTGCCGCGGGACTTGGCGTCGCGGATGGTGTGCACGGTCAGCAGCGGGGTCTTGGTCTGGACGTAGTGGACGTCGGCGACGTCGGTGATGCCGGCCTTCTCCATGGCGACCTTCACGGCGTCGGCCACCTTGGTGACCATCGCGACGCGGCCGATGTCCTCGGGGAGCAGCGTCTCGCTCATCGCGAACCCCACGGTCAGCCGTGACTCCTCGGTGGGCTCGGCGTCGGTGGTGGCGAAGATCGTGGCGTGCGGGCTGATCACCCCGTCGGTGCCGCCGGACCACACGATCGGGACCTGCTTGACGGCCGCCGGGTCGGCGCCCTTCTCGACCAGCACCTCGCGGAAGGCGCGGTCGGAGATGATGCGCGTGTAGTCGTTGACCCCGCCGTTGCCCTCGGTCTTGCCGATGATGGCGATGACGCGGTCTGCCGCCATCACGCCGTCGTCGATGAGCTTGGCGAGCTCGCTGGCGTCGGCGACGGAGTGGATCGGGACCTTGCGGACTTCGATGGCACTGGGCATGGTGGTTCCTCTCGGGTGGGTGCGGCTAGCTCGGTACGACGACGGTGCCGGCGCTGCCGGTCGGGGAGCCCGTCACCGCCTCGACGATGTGGTCCAGGCTGGTGATCACGGCGCGGGTGCCGCCGTCCTCGACGAAGCGGCAGACGGCGTCGACCTTGGGCCCCATCGACCCGCTGGCGAAGTGGCCCTCGCCCGCGAGCGCTCGCATCTCGGCGACGGTGACCCGGCCGACGGGTGCCGCGTCGGGGGTGCCGAAGTGCAGCACCGCGTGCGGCACGTCCGTGGCGATGACGAGCACGTCGACGGTGATCGACCGGGCCAGCAGCGCGGCGCCCAGGTCCTTGTCGATGACGGCCTCGACGCCGGCGAGCACGCCGTCGTCGCGGCGTACGACGGGGATGCCGCCACCGCCGTTGGCGATCACCACGAAGCCGGCCTCGACCAGGGCGTGCACGGCCGGCGCGTCGATGACCTCGAGCGGCTCGGGGGACGCCACGACCCGGCGCCAGCCCTTCTCGCCCCGGTCCTGCCAGGTCTCGCCGTGCTCCACGAGGTGACGGGCCTCCTCGGCCGGCAGGTAGCGGCCGATCGGCTTGGTGGGGGTGGTGAAGCCGGAGTCGTCGGCGTCCACGAGCGTGCGGGTGACCACGGCGGCACTGAGCCGGTCGACCCCGCGGCGGGCCAGCGACGCGTCGAGCGCGTCCATCAGCACGAAGCCGAGGGTCCCCTGCGTCTGCGCGCCGCACCAGTCCAGCGGCACGGGGGGCACGACGGCCGCGGCGAGCTCGTTCTTGACCAGCAGGTTGCCGACCTGCGGGCCGTTGCCGTGGGTCACCACCACGTCGACCCCGGCGGCCACCAGGTCGGCCACGGACTCCATCGCGGTCTCGGCCGCGGCGATCTGGTCCTCGGGTCGCGCCCGCCCGTCGGCGTTGGTCATGGCGTTGCCGCCCAGCGCCAGCAGGGCCCTCATCGCGTCGCCTTCGTGTAGCGGCGACACGTCACGACGAACGTGCCGGCGGCCGTCGCGGCGGGGTAGGCGAGGTCGCCCTCGTCGCGCCAGCCGCGTCGCTCGTAGAAGGCGCGGGCACGGGCGTTGCCCGCGTTCACCGCGAGCCAGGCCGTGCCGTGGCCGCCGGCGCCGACCTGGCGCTCGGCCTCGTCGAGGAGCACCGCGGCCACGCCGCTCCCCCGGTGGGCGGCGTCGACGTACACCTGCTCGACCTCGTCGGCCACGACCATCACGAAGCCCGCGACCTCCGCGCCGACGACGGCGACGGTGGTGTCCGCGACCCGGGCGGCGGCACGGGTCGCGAAGGACTCGGGCGTCCGGAGGGCGACGAGCTCCTCCGGGACGTGGCCGAGGTGGCCGTCGCGCCAGCCGGACGACCAGATGCGCGCCACGGCGTCGGCGTCCTGCGCGGTGGCCGCCCTGATCTCGGTGATCGTCGTGGTCACAGGTGGTCCACCTCCGCGGAGGTGGCGCCGCCGGAGAGCCGCGCGTAGCCCGGGCCGCGGTCGAAGAACGCCTCGGCCCGCCGCGTACGCCCCGCACGCTCGGCCTGCGTCGCAGCGGCGTCGAAGCCCAGGTCGTCCGCGTCGACCGACCCGGTCAGCACCACGCCGTAGTCGCCCAGCGCGGCCTCGGGAGACACCTTGCGCCACACCACGTCGCGCACCACCAGGGCCGGGTCGCGGACCAGCGGGTCGCCCCAGCCGCCACCTCCCGTCGTACGGATCCGGATGACCTCGCCCGCCTTCACCGGCTCGTCGTCGGCGAGGGCGTCGACCTCTCGCTCGTGGGGGCCGCCCGGGTCGATGGTGACCGAGAACGGCCTGCCGGCCCTGCCGCCGCGCACCCCCCAGCACGCCAGGATCGAGCGGTCGGCGATGGACATGAAGTGAGCGTCCTTGAGCATCCGGATGTGCTTCTCGTACCCGAGACCACCGCGGTGCTCCCCCGCGCCACCGGAGTCCATGGCCAGCCCGAGCGACTCGACGAGGAACGGGAAGCGCGACTCGGTGAACTCGCTCGGCAGGTTGCGGGAGTCGGGCACCACGTGGATGGTGTCCTCGCCGTCGGCGTAGTAGCGGCCGCCGGAGCCGCCGCCGAGCACCTCGCGCATGAGGTAGGGCCGGCCGTCGCGGTCCTCGCCGTAGACACCGGTGTAGCGGATGGTCTCCTGGTCGGCCGGCATCCTGCCGTCCACCGCCTTGGCCACCACCCCGGCCAGCACGCCCAGGAGCCGGAGGATGACGAACGTGCGGGCGTTGGTCGGTGCCGGGAAGACCGGCGTCAGCAGCGTGCCGGGCTCGGGGAAGCGCATCTCGATGAGCGGCACGATGCCCTCGTTGACGTCGAGCTCGGCCATCCGCTCGGGCGACTCGGCCAGGTTGCGCAGGATCGGCGCCAGCCACTTCTTGAGGAAGACGCCGTCGCTGTAGTCGCCGCAGTGGTTGATCGGACCCTTGGCCTGCGGGCCGGTGCCGTCGAAGTCGAGGACCAGCCGCTCACCGTCCGGATCGTCGGCCGGCGTGCGGGTCAGCGTGATCCGCTGGGTGTGCAGCCGCGGCTCGTCGACGCCGTCGTGCTCGGCGTAGTCCTCCCAGGTCCACGTGCCGACGGGGACCTGGCTGAGGATCTCGCGACGGTACGTCGTGGTGGTGCGGTCGAGGATCGCGTCGAAGCACGACTCGACGACGTCGACGCCGTACCGCTCGAAGAGCTCGCCGAGCCGGCGCGCACCCATCAGGCACGCCGAGCACTCGGCGTCCAGGTCGGCGGCGAGCGACTCGGGCATCCGCGAGTTGCGGGTCATGATCGCCAGCGCGGCCCGGTTGGGCACGCCCGCGTCCCAGAGCCGGATGGGCGGCACCATCAGGCCCTCCTCGAAGACGCTGGTGGCGTGGCTGGGCATGGAGCCGGGAACGGCGCCGCCGATGTCGTCGTGGTGCCCGAAGGCCTGGACGAAGGCGACCACCCGGCCCGCCGCGAAGACGGGCACCGTCACGCAGAGGTCCGGCAGGTGGCCGATGCCGCCCTCGGAGCGGTAGACGTCGTTGTGGAAGAACACGTCGCCCTCGCGCATCTCCCCGATCGGGAAGTCCCGGGCGACCGGGTGCACGAGCGCGGAGTAGGAGCGGCCGGTGAGCTTGCGGAGCAGCCGGTCGTGGATGCCGGCGCGGAAGTCGTGCGCGTCGCGGATCATCGGGCTGCGGCTGGTGCGGCCGATGGCCGTCTCGACCTCCATCTCCACGCTGGCCAGCGAGCCCTGGACGATCTCGACCAGCACCGGGTCGGCGCTCGCCCCGGCGTCGTCGGTCAGCATCCCGTAGGGGAACTGGGTGGGCGCCCTGCGACTCATCTGCGTGCCTCCCGCGTCACGATGATGTTGAGGAAGTCGTCGACCCGGGCGGTGAAGCCCGGGTGCACGGGGACCGTCGAGCCGAACTCCTCGATGATCACCGGCCCGGGGACGGTGTGGCCCGGTGGCAGGTCGGGGCGCCACAGCACCGGGGTGTCGACGTACCCGTCGGAGGTCTCGAAGCAGACGGCTCTCGACCTCGGAGAGCGCGGCTCGGAGGGGCCGGCGCCGTCGCTCCTGCGGATCTCGGGGCGGGTGATCGGCCCGATCCCGGAGACGCGCAGGTTGACCCACTCGACCTGCTGCGAGTCGTCGCCGGAGAAGTCGTAGCCGTAGAGCGCCCGGTGCTCGGCGTGGAAGCGCCGCGCCACCTCGTCGACCGCGTCCGCGTCCGCGTCGAGCGGACCGTCCGGCACCCCGACGCGGACCTCGAAGGCCTGCCCGAAGTAGCGGACGTCGGCGGTCCGCACGAACCGGTGCGCCTCGCGGGCGAAGCCCTCCTTGTCCAGGGCGGCGCGCGCCTGCGTCGTCAGGGCGTCGTACGCCGCCTGGACGGTCGCGACGTCGAGCGCACGGTGCAGGGTGACGTGGGTCTGCACGTAGTCGTTCTTGACGTCGACGGTCAGCAGCCCGAACGCCGAGACGTTGCCGGGGTTGGGCGGCACGAGCACGGTGGGGATGCCGAGGATGTCCATCAGCCGGCACAGCAGCAGCGAGCCGGAGCCACCGAAGGTGGTGAGGGTGAAGTCGCGGACGTCGAGTCCTCGCTTGACCGTGACCTGGCGCAGCGCGTTGGCCTGGTTCCAGGCGGAGATCTCCAGCACACCGTTGGCGCACGCCTCGGGCGTCATCCCGAGCCGGTGGGCGAGGGCGTCGATGCCGGCCCTCGCCGCCTCCACGTCGAGCGGGATCTCCCCGCCCAGCAGGTGCGGCGGGATGCGGCCGAGCACGACGTGCGCGTCGGTGATGGTGACCTCACCACCGCCCTGGGCGTAGCAGATCGGGCCGGGGTCGGCGCCGGCGGACTGCGGGCCCACCTTCAGGGTGCCCTCGGGCGAGAGCCAGGCGATGGAGCCCCCGCCCGCGCCGACGGTGACGACGTCGATCATCGGGATCTTGGACGGGAAGGCACCGACCGAGCCCTCGGTGGTGAGCGTCGGCTCGCCGTCGATCACGACCGAGACGTCCGTCGACGTGCCGCCGCCGTCGCTGGTCAGCACCCGGTCGAAGCCGGCCGCCCGGGCGATCAGAGCGGCGCCGAGCGCGCCGGCGGCGGGCCCGGACAGCACGGTCGTGATCGGCTGGTTGACCACCTCGTCCGCAGAGAGGACGCCGCCGTTGGACTTCATGACGTAGAAGGGCACCTTGCGTCCGCCGTACTGCTCGAGGCGCTGGCTGATGTTGGTGACGTAGCGGCTCAGGCGCGGCTTGACGGCGGCGTCGACGAGCGTCGTCATCGCCCGCTCGTACTCGCGGTACTCGCGCAGCACCTCGCTGGACAGCGAGACGACCGCGTCGGGGTGCTCCTCGCGCAGGATCGCGCGCATCCGCTCCTCGTGGTCGGGGTTGGCGTAGGAGTGCAGGAGGCAGACGCCGAGGGTGTCGATGCCGCGGTCCCGGAACCACCGCGCCACCCGACGCGCCCCCTCCTCGTCGAAGGGGCGGATCTCGGCGCCGGTGAAGTCGAGCCGACCCTCGACGCCCTTGACCAGGTCGCGCGGCACGATGCGGGGCGGCTTGACCCAGAAGTAGGAGTTGCCGTAGCCGTCGGGCACCGACTGGCGGGCGATCTCGAGCATCGCGTCGTAGCCCGCGGTGGTGATGTAGCCCAGTGCCTCGACCTTGCCCTCCAGCAGCTGGTTGGTCGCCACCGTGGTGCCGTGGCTCACCGCAGTGACGGCGTCGCCGCTCCCCTGCGGCAGGTCGAGCAGGTCGAGGACCTTCTCGATGCCCGCCATGAACCCGTCCGCCGGGTTGGCGGGCGTCGAGGGGGTCTTGGTCGTCACCAGCTCACCGGTGTCCTCGTCGAGCGCGACCACGTCGGTGAAGGTGCCGCCGGTGTCGATGCCGATCCGGATGCGCCGGGGTGCTGGGGGCATGCGGACCATTCAAACGACCCCGTACGCCGCCCGGCGAGGTCACATGTTGCCGACGGATCGGCGACGCGCTGTCAGTTCATGCCAGCGGATCGAGAAGGACGCGCGAGTCGGGTCAGGCAGGGACGATGTTCTGGTTGTGGCGGAACAGGTTGCCCGGGTCGTAGGTCCGCTTGACCTGGGCGAGCCGGTCGTAGTTGCCGCGGTAGTTGTCGCGGATCCTCGACTGGTCGTCCTCGGCCATGAAGTTGATGTAGCCGCCCTCCTGCGAGTGCGGGGCCGTGGCGTCGTAGTAGCTGCGGACCCAGGCGGTGTTGGCCTCGTCGTGGGCCTCGTCGGGCCACATGCCGGCGATGACGGTCGCGAAGCTCGCGTCGCGGTAGGCGAAGGCGGTCGACTCCGGGGCCACCCGGTGGCAGGCGCCGTTGATCGGGTAGATGTGCATCGTGGTGGTCAGCTCGGGCACCTGGGAGCCGTGCTCCACGTGCGCGGCGATCGCGTCGTCGGTCAGCTCCTTGACGAAGTTGGCCTTCCAGTAGTGGCGCAGCCCCGACGGGTAGAGCCCGTCGAAGGCACTGTTGAGCGCCGGGTAGGGCATCGGCCCCACGTGCTCGGCCACGACCGGCGCCAGGTCGTGGAAGGGCTTGAGCATCCGCTCCCCCTGGTCGAGGTCGCCGGCCCAGCAGGCGACGAAGAGGGCGAGCCGGTCGCCGTGCCGGTCCTCGGGGATGAACGGCAGCRGCGGCGCGACCTGGAAGGCCGGGAAGCCGCCGAACTGCTCCGGGGCGTCGGCGATGAACTCGCGGTAGAGGCGCAGGAGGTCGCCGGCCTTGTCGAGCTCGAAGAACATCGGCCCGCCGTAGACGTCCTTGACCGGGCTGAGCCGGAACTCGAAGGACGTGACCACCCCGAAGTTGCCCCCGCCCCCGCGGAGGGCCCAGAAGAGGTCGGCGTCGTCCTTGTCGCTGGCCACGTGGAAGGTGCCGTCCCCGGTGACCACGTCGGCGGCCAGCAGGTTGTCCGAGGACAGGCCCAGCCCGCGCGCGAGGTAGCCGATGCCGCCGCCCAGGGTCAGGCCGCCGACCCCGGTGGTGGAGACGACGCCGCCGGTCGTCGCCAGCCCGAAGGGGTACGTCGCGGCGTTGAGGTCGCCCCATGTCGCACCGCCCCCCACCCGGGCGGTGTGGGTGATCGGGTCGACCCGGACGTCGCGCATCGACGACAGGTCGACC
>NZ_JBFUMD010000082.1:0-10440 GCF_054049555.1 Nocardioides sp. P5_C9_2 | reverse complement strand
CCTCGACGTCGAGGACGTCCTTGCCGAGGCGCTGGGCGGCGAAGCGCTGCAGCTCCATCCGGTCGCGGGGCGGCGGGACGTCCTCGATGAGCTGGTTGGCGGCGTCGATGCGGAACTTCGGCTTGGCGGTGCGGGCCGGGGCGCCGCGGCGCAGCCAGGCGAGCTCCTTCTTGACCAGCTGCTGGCGACGCTGCTCGGAGGCGCCCGCCTGGCGCTGGCGCTCCGCCTTGGCCAGCACGAACGACGCGTAGCCGCCCTCGTAGCTGTCCACGGACCCGTCGTGGACCTCCCACGTCGTCTGGCACACCTCGTCGAGGAACCAGCGGTCGTGGGTGACGACGATGAGGGCGCTGGTCCGGCCCACGAGGTGCTCCGCGAGCCAGGCCACCGCCTCGACGTCGAGGTGGTTGGTGGGCTCGTCGAGCACGATCAGGTCGTGACGCCCCAGCAGCAGCTCGGCCAGCGCGCAGCGGCGGCGCTCRCCGCCGGACAGCCCGAGGACCGGGCGGTCCAGCGAGATCCCCGCCAGCAGCTCCTCGACGACCCCGCGCATCATGGAGTCGGCCGCCCACTCGTGGTCGGACAGGCCGCCGAGCACGGCCTCGCGCACCGAGTGGGTGTCGACCAGCTCGTCGCCCTGGTGCAGGTAGCCGATCTCGACGCCGCGGGTCATCGACACGCGGCCCGAGTCGGGCTCCTCGAGGCCGGTCATCACCTCGAGCAGGGTGGTCTTGCCGTCGCCGTTGCGACCGACGATGCCGATGCGCTCCCCCGCCGAGACGCCGAGGGAGACCTCGTCGAGCAGCGGGCGCACGCCGTACGACTTGGAGACCCGCTCCAGGTTGATCAGGTTGGCTGCGACGCTCATCGGGTCCTCACGCTCATCTGGCTCACACTCATCCGATCTCGACGACCTGCGCGCCGGGGACCGGCCCCGCCGCCACCAGCACCACGGCGTGCCCCGAGGCACGCAGCGCTCCGGCCAGGGCGTGGGCGGCGGTGGGCGACTCGGCCAGGAACAGGCAGGTCGGGCCGGACCCGGACACGATCCCGCGGACGGCTCCCTCGGACTCCCCGAGGTCGAGGAGGTCGCCGAGGTCGGGACGCAGGTCGAGCGCCGGCTCCTGGAGGTCGTTGCGCAGCGCGGCGCCGAGCCGGTGCGGGTCGGAGGTCGCCAGCGCCTCGAGCAGCGCGTCKGCCGACGCAGGCTCGGCGTCCGCCCCGGGGAACATCTCGTCGAAGCGGCGGTAGACGGCCGGGGTGGACAGCCCGCCGACGGCGGACGGTACGACGACCCACCACCAGGGCCCGCTGTCGGCCACCGGCGTCACCCGCTCTCCACGTCCGGTACCGAGCGCGGTGCCCCCGATGAGGGCGAAGGGCACGTCGCTGCCCAGCTCGGCGGCCAGGGCGAGCAGCTCGTCGTCGGGCGTGCGGGCGTCCCACAGCCGGTCGAGGGCGAGCAGGGCCGCGGCGGCGTCGGCGGACCCGCCGGCCATCCCCCCGGCCACCGGGATCTCCTTGTGGACCAGGAAGTCCACGACCGGCTCACGGCCGACCCTCGCCGCCATCAGCGTGGTCGCGCGGGCCACGATGTTGTCGGCGCCGGCCGGCACGCCGGAGACGTCGACGTGCTCGGCCCCGTGGGTCACCACGCGGAACGCGTCGCCCTCGGTGGCGACGAGCTCGTCGTGCAGCCCGATCGCCTGGTAGACGGTCTCGAGCGGGTGGAAGCCGTCCTCGCGGGCGGCACCCACGCCCAGGTGGAGGTTGATCTTGGCGGAGGCTCGGACGTCGACGCTCGGCGGCAGGCGCCGCTCCGGGGTCACCACCCGCGACCGTCCGTGTCGCGCCGGCTCTCGTCCCACGGCATGCCCTCGGCGATCCGGGCGAACTCCTGGACGCCGATGACCTCGCCGCGCGTGGTGGGATCGACGCCGGCGTGGACCAGGGCCGCCTCGGCGGCCTCACCCGACCCGGCCAGGGGACGCAGCGCGGCGCGCAGCTGCTTGCGGCGCTGGGCGAACGCCGCGTCGACGACGGCGAAGACCTGCTGGCGCGACGCGGTGGTGACGGGGGGCTCGCGGCGGGTCCACGCGACCAGGCCGGAGTCCACGTTGGGGGCGGGCCAGAAGACGTTGCGCCCGATGGTGCCCGCGCGGCGTACGTCGGCGAACCAGGCGGCCTTCACGCTCGGGACGCCGTACGTCTTGGAGCCGGGCGGCGCGGCGAGCCGGTCGGCGACCTCCGCCTGGACCATCACCAGTCCGCGCTCCAGCGAGGGCAGCAGCGTCAGCATGTGGAGCAGCACCGGGACCGACACGTTGTAGGGCAGGTTGGCGACCAGCGCGGTCGGCGCGGGGCCCGGCACGGACTCGACGCGCATCGCGTCGCCCAGCACCACCTCGAAGCGGTCCACCCGGTCGGGGGCGTGGGCGGCGATGGTCTCGGGGAGCAGACCGGCCAGCGCCTCGTCGAGCTCGATGGCCACGACGCGGCCGGCCACCTCCAGCAGCGCGAGGGTCAGGGACCCCAGGCCGGGGCCGATCTCGACCACCACGTCGTCGGCGCCGACGCGCGACTCGCGCACGATCCGGCGCACCGTGTTGGGGTCGATGACGAAGTTCTGGCCGCGCTGCTTGGTGGGCCGCAGGTCCAGCCTGGCCGCCAGCTGACGCACCTCCGCCGGCCCGAGAAGACTCGGACCGGCGGAGGGGGTTGTCATGCGTCTCAGGCTAGTGCCCGGGGGGTGCCGTCAGCGGGGCAGGCCCAGCTTGGCGGCGCAGGCCGGCCAGGCGCCGTACCCGCCCGAGGCGTCGCGCACCTTGGTCGCGATGGCGATCTGGGTCTCGCGGGAGGCGCTGCTCGGGAGGCCGGAGCCGCCGTACGACTGCCAGGTGCCGAGGTTGAACTGGAGGCCGCCGTAGTAGCCGTTGCCGGTGTTGATGGCCCAGTTGCCACCCGACTCGCACTGCGCGAGGGAGTCCCACACGGTGCCGCCGGAGGCGATGGTCGGCTCGCTGGGAGCCTCCTTGGTGCCCACCTTGACGATGGCGTCGACCGGGGCACGCGTGACGTCGGACGAGAGCACCTTGCGGGCCACGAGCTCGTCGTTGCGGAAGCGGAGCTCGTAGGTGACGTCGCGAAGCCCGGCCCGGCCGGCGCGGACGGTCTCCTGCTCGCCCTTCATCATCGAGTCGTCCTGACGGGTGATGGTGTCGAACCCGATGGACTGGCCCTTCTCGCTGCGGGTCACGACCCGGATGTCGGTCACGACGACCTTGTCGCCGTCCGAGATCTCCTTGTCGAGGGGCGGGGTGACCTTGTCGCGCTTGCYGACCTCGACGTCCATCTCGGCGAGGACGTCCTCGACGGTGAGGGCGGTGATCCTCTTGCGCTTGAGCCCGGCGTCGCCGACCTTGACCTTGAGCACCTTGGGGGTGACCACGTCGAGGGTCATGCCGGTGCGACCGAGGGGGGCGCTGCGGCTGGTGGACAGGTCGGCGCCCTCGAAGCGGCGACCGATCTCGCCCAGGGCGCTGGCCACGGTCGTGGAGTTGACCCAGTAGGTCCGCTCCTCGCCGTCGACGCTGAGGGACAGGGTGCGACCGAACTGCACCGAGATGCGGGTGCCGTCCTCGATGGGCTCGTCGACCCCGGGGGCGACGAGGTCCTTGTCGGTGACCTGGACGCCCTGGGCGGCCAGGACGTCACCGACGGTGCCGCCCATCGCGTTGATCGTCTGGGCCTGTCCGTCGAGGGACAGCGTCACCGACTTGTTGAGGGCCGCGTAGCCGACCGTGGTCCCGCCGACGGCGGCGAGGATGACGGCGACGAGGGTGACCAGGAGGGCCTTGGACTTGCTGAGGTGGGCGATGCGTGAGCGCACGATGCTCCGAACGTCGAGCTTCCCGGGCCTCGGGCGTCAGCGCGTCCGCGTGCAGCCGTGGTCATCTCGGGAACGATCACGTCGTGCGAGCGGGGGTCTCGCGGAGATGGTCGCAACCACCTCCCGGCGCTGGCGGATCTTCCCGATCCCGGCCAACAGTCACAAGACGATAACGGCGTCTGGACCCCTGTCAAACTCCTCGGGGCCCGTGTCCGCGCCCTCGCGACGGGCGTCTCCGAGGGCACGCGGGGGTCCTGAGCGTGGATCTTGCCCCTCCGGTCACACGCGCCCCAGCCGTCGCGCGACACATTTCACCAAGATCCGCCGAACGCCCTCTCGGTGTTGGTGTCGATCGCGTGGCACAGCGCCTCGAGGTCGTCGCCGCGCACCTCGGCCATCGCCCGGACCGTCAGCGGCACGAGGTACGACGCGTTGGGACGCCCGCGGTACGGCGTCGGCGTGAGGTACGGCGCGTCCGTCTCGACCAGCACCCGGTCCAGCGGGGTGACGGCCAGGGCGTTGCGCAGCGGCGCGGCGTTCTTGAAGGTGACGGTGCCGGCGAAGCTCAGGTGCGCCCCGCGGTCCAGGCACCGGCGGGCGAACGCGTCGTCGCCGGAGAAGCAGTGCATGACCCACCGCTCGGGAGCCCCCTCCTCGTCGAGGACGCGCAGCACGTCGTCGTGGGCGTCGCGGTCGTGGATGACGAGGGTCTTGTCCAGCCGCTTGGCCAGGTCGACGTGCCGCCGGAAGCTCTCCTCCTGCACCGCCCTTCCCTCCTCCCCCGTCCGGAAGTGGTCGAGCCCGGTCTCGCCGACGGCCCGGACCTTGTCGTGGGCGCCGGCCAGTCGCTCGATCTCGGCCATCGACTCGTCGAGGTCGTCGACCCGGGGCGCCTCGTTGGGGTGCAGCGCGACCCCGGCGACCAGCTCGGCGTGCCGCGCGGCCGCCTCGACCGCCCAGCGGGCGCCCGGGAGGTCGCAGCCGATCTGCACGATGCGCGCGACGTTGACGTCCGTGGCCCGCCGGATGGCCTCGGCCGGGTCGACCCAGTCGCCGTCGGCGATGTCGAGGTGGCAGTGGTTGTCGACCACGGGCAGCGGCAACGGGTCCGGGGCGGGCGGACGCTCCCGGTCCCGACGGGACCCCGACGTCTCCTCGGTGGCGGCCCGGCTGCGGGTCGGCCGGTCGGTGGGCTGGTCGGACAGCTGGTCGGACATGGGATCGAGGCTAGCGAGCCCTCACGAGAGGTGGACGGCGGCGTAGACCTCGCGCTTGGGCAGTCCCGCCCGGCGGGCGACGTCGGCGATCGCTTCCTTGCGCGTGGCCCCGGCGGCCTCCTCCTCGGCCACGGCCGCGCGCAGGTCGTCGGGGTCGCTGCCGACCTCGGCGGCGGGCGCCGCGCCCTCCACCACGATGGTCACCTCACCGCGCACGCCGTCCGCGGCCCAGGAGACGAGGTCGGCCAGCGGGCCGCGGCGTACCTCCTCATGGGTCTTGGTCAGCTCGCGGCACACCGCGGCCGGCCGGTCGCCGCCCAGGGTCTCGGCCATGGCCGCCAGGGCGGCCTCGGTGCGGTGTGGCGCCTCGAAGAACACCATCGTGCGCTCCTCGCGAGCCAGGTCGCCCAGGCGGCGCGAGCGCTCCCCCGCCTTGCGCGGCAGGAACCCCTCGAAGCAGAACCGGTCGACCGGCAGCCCGCTCACGGCCAGCGCGGTGAGCACCGCGCTCGGTCCCGGGACGGCGGTGACCCGCACGTCGTGCTCGACGGCGGCCGCGACGAGGCGGTAGCCGGGGTCGCTGACGCTGGGCATCCCGGCATCGGTGACCAGCACCACCCGCTCCCCGGCGAGCAGCGCCTCGAGCAGCACGGGTGTCCGGGCCGACTCGTTGCCCTCGAAGTAGGACACGACCCGGCCGCCCAGGGTGATGCCCAGGTCGCTGGTGAGCCGCTTGAGGCGACGGGTGTCCTCGGCGGCCACCACGTCGGCGCCGGTGAGCTCGGCCGCCAGCCGGGGCGGCGCGTCGGCGTACTGCCCGATGGGTGTCGCGGCCAGGACGAGCACACCGGCGGCAGTCATGGGGCGAGGGTATCGGTGGGCCGTCGTGGCGGGCCGACTCGATGGGGCGTCTCGATGGGGCGGGCGAACTAGAGTGCCCCGCGTGACCGCCCCGCCCACCGTCAGCCTCTCGCGGACGGCCGCCGGCAGCGAGGTTCCGACCGCGATCGAGCGGGCCCGGCCCCGCTGGCGCGGCGAGGACCCGGTCGTCGGGTGGACCGGTGCCCTGGTGGTCGCCGCGCTCGCGTTCTTCCTGCGGTGGTGGCGTCTCGGCACGCCGCACCAGTTCTCCTTCGACGAGACGTACTACGCCAAGGACGCGTGGTCGATGCTCGGCAACGGCTACGTCCGCGAGTACGTCGAGGACGCCGACACGTCGATCCTCAACGGCCACCTCGGCGGGCTGTGGGAGTCCGGTCCGTCGATGATCGTCCACCCCGAGGTGGGCAAGTGGCTGATCGCGCTCGGCGAGAAGGCGTTCGGGATGGACCCCTTCGGGTGGCGGATCGCGGCGGCCGTCGTGGGCTCGCTGATGGTGCTCGTGATGTGCCGCTTCGTGCGCCGCGTGACCGGCTCCACCGTCCTGGGACTGGTGGGCGGGCTCCTGCTGTCGCTGGACGGACTGCACCTGGTGCTGTCCCGGCTGGCGCTGCTCGACATCTTCCTCGCCTTCTTCATCCTCTGCGGGGTCCACTGTGTCGTCGCGGACCGACAGTGGTTCCGCGAGCGGCTGGCGCGGGGGGCGGCGCGGCGGCTGTTCCGGCCCTGGCTGCTGGCCGGCGGGGTCGCCTTCGGGCTCGCGGTGGGCACGAAGTGGACGGCACTCTTCCCGCTGGCCGCGTTCGGCGTGCTGGCCTTCGCGTGGAGCTGGGGGGCGCGGCGGTCGTTCGGCCACCGCCGGGCGCTGCTGCGGGCCGTGCTGCTCGACGGGGTGCCCGCCTTCGCTCACCTCGTGCTGGTCGCCCTGGTCGTCTACGTGGCCACCTGGTCCGGATGGCTGGTCCACGCCCACGAGTACGAGAAGGCGCTCAGCAACACGCAGTACACGACGTACGACGGTGGCAAGAAGTGGCCCACGGCCACCGAGCCCGACGCCGACGGTCTCGGCGAGGTCGTCCAGTCGCTGCGCTCCCTCTGGTACTACCACCAGGACGTCTACACGTTCCACGCCCACTTCCTCAACGACAGCGAGCACGTCTACGCCTCCAAGCCGGCGGGCTGGCTGCTCATGAGCCGACCCGTCGGGGTCGACGCGCAGCTCGACATCAAGCCCGGGTCGCAGGGCTGCGACGCCCCCAAGGGCTCCGACTGCCTGCGCCAGGTGCTGCTGCTCGGCAACCCGCTGATCTGGTGGGGCGGTGTGCTGGCGTTGCTGCTCGCGGTGGTGCGCTGGGTCGGGGCGCGCGACTGGCGCTTCGGCGTCGCCGTGGTCGGCACCGGGTCGACGTGGCTGCCGTGGCTCATGTACGACGACCGGCCGATCTTCATCTTCTACGCCATCGCCTGCCTGCCCTTCCTCGTGCTGGCGCTCTCGCTGGCGCTCGGCACGCTCGTCGGGACCTCGGACGAGCCCAGTCCCCGGCGCACGGCGGGCGTCGTCGTCGCCGGGTCGTACGTCGTGCTGGTGCTGCTCGCCTTCGCGTGGTTCTGGCCGATCTGGACCGACCAGCTCATCACGCACTCGGAGTGGCTCGACCGGGTCTGGTTCACCCGCTGGATCTAGCGGCGCCAGCGCTGCTGCGGGTCGGCCGCTCGCGACCTCGGCGCGTCAGGTGGCGGCGTACGGCTCGCGCACGGCGACTGGCGGCGCCCGACACCCGGACCGCCGGCACACCCGTCGGCCGCCGCCACCTGACCTCCACGGCGGCGACACAAGCCCGCCTGGACCGCGCCCACCGGGAAATGCCGAACGGCCCGCCGGAGAGGCGGGCCGTTGGTGTCGGGTGGAGGTGAGGGGACTCGAACCCCTGGCCTTCTCGATGCGAACGAGACGCGCTACCAGCTGCGCCACACCCCCCAGACGAGACGAAAAGATACACCGGCGGCGAAGGCGATCCCAATCAGCCCCACCGTCCCGCGCCGGACCGCTCGTCAGCCCGCCGGTCGGCCCACCGGTCAGGGCAGCAGCAGCGACTCGATCTCCTCCAGCGCCTGCCGGGCGTAGCCGCGCCACATCCTGGCGAGGACCGGCATCGCGAGGCGGCCGGCCGCGGTCGGGGTGATGTCCCACGCCCAGGTGATCCGCGTGCCGGTGCCGGCCGGCTCGAACGACCACAGCCCGTCGATCCCCGCCACCAGCGGCCTCATCGGCCCGCGGACGTCACCGATCGCGTAGCCGAAGGACCGCGGGCGCTCGACCGAGGTCAGCGTCTCGCGCATGGTGCCGCCGTCGGCGAGCACGATGGTGCGGGTCCGGCCGACCTCGTCCCACGGCCCCGACTGGTCGCGCACCTCGCGGATCGGTGGGATCGCCAGCCACCGGCGCCGGAAGATCTCGGGCAGCGGGTGCGGGAGCACCCGGTCGAACGCCTCGTCGACCGGGACCGGGACGGCGCGGGACTGCGACAGGTGCAAGGTCATGCCCGTCAGCCTAACGGCGGTGCACGGCGGGCAGCAGCGCTCCGGACAGGCTCAGGAACCGGTGGCGCGACGCTCGCGGGCCGCGCGGTCGACCTTCGCGGACGCCTCGCGCTCCTCGGCCTCGCGGGCCAGCGCGGAGTCGCTCTCGCTGCGACCCGAGGACCACACGCCGGTGGACTCCAGGTCGATCGTCTGGACGGTACGCCGGGTTGCTGCGGGCTTGGAGACGTAGGTCGGCAGCGTCGTGGGGACCATGTCCCAGGAGCCGGGCTCCCGCAGGACCGGAGCCGCGACGCCCACCGCAGGAGTGTCGGCCGGATCCTGGGAGGCGGCGACCGTCTCGATGACGACGTCCATCTCCGCCTCCGTCGGGCCGACCTCCGGGGAAGGGGGCTCGGACACGGCGGTGGCGGTGCGGGGCACGACGGAGGAGTCCGGGGAGGCGGGAACGCGCCGCGCGGCGGCCCGCTCGCCCTTGACCATGAGGCGGCAGGCGACCAGCCAGGTGGCGAGCAGCAGGACCGGTGCGGCGACCCACGGCCAGGCGACGACCCGACCGAGCGCGAGTCCCAGCACCACCGCGTTGACGAGCAGGACCGCGCCGAGCACGCGACGGCGTCGGCGGGCGGCCTGCTGGGCGGCGGCGCGACGCGCGGCGAGCGGGACCGAGGAGGAGGAGGAGGAGGACGCAGCGGAGCGGGTCGAGACCTTGGTCGAGACTGTCGAGCCCGACGGGGCACGACCCGGCGTCACGACCAGGCGCGCCTCACGGCGACCGACCGGCTCACGTCGCGCCAGCACCCGCATCGTGTGCGAGAAGCGCTCGACGGAGCGGCTCCGCACCGCCTCGTCATGGTGCTGGAGCGCCTTGGGGATGAGATAGACGGCCCAGGCCACCGCCAGGGCGACGAAGATCAGTGCGCTCGGGTCCACACGTGGAGGTTAGGTTCGCCAGCACACCCTGGGGCGGATGTCTACAGGTGTGTCGCGAAACAACTCGTGTGACTCGTGGGAAAAGTGCTCAGCAGAGTCGGCTGAGCAGTGGCCCGGGGCACTCCTCGACGGTGACCGCGAAGATCCGGTGGTCGCGCCAGTCCCCGTCGATGTGCAGGAAGAGTGGTGCGTAGCCGATCTCGCGGATGCCCAGCTTCTCCACCACCCGCAGCGAGTTGGAGTTCTCGGGGCGGATGCAGATCTCGACGCGGTGCAGGCCGACCTCGGCGAAGCAGTGGTCCACCACCATCGCGACCGCGGCAGGCATGATGCCCCGTCCGGCGAACTCGCGCCCGAGCCAGTAGCCGATCGAGGCGAACTGCGCCGAGCCGCGCACGATGTTGTTGACCGTGACCTGGCCGGCGAACCGTCCGTCCACCTCGATCGCGAACGGCATCGCCTGGCCCTGCCGGGCGTGCCGCAGCAGCCGTCGAGCCACCTGGCGGTAGCTACCGGCCCGCTTGCCGCTGCCCGGCGGCATGGTGGCGTCCCACGGCCGCAGCCAGTCGGCGTTGCGGCTGCGGAGCTCGCGCCAGGCAGCGCTGTCACCCGCCTCGAGGGGCCGGACCACCACGTCGCCGTGGACGAGCCGCGCCGGCCAGCCCGGGGTCACGGGTGGTCGCTCCCGACGACCTGGTCCACCGCGTGCCGCAGCACCGGCTCGAGCACCGCGAGGGCATCGCGTACGCCGCCGCGCGAGCCCGGCAGGTTGACGACCAGGCAGTGCCCCGCAACGCCCGCGACGCCCCGGGAGAGCATCGCTGTCGGCACGCCGGCCTGCAGGCCGTAGGCGCGGACCGCCTCGGCGATGCCGGGGACCTCACGGTCGAGCAGCGGACGGGTGGCCTCGKGCGTGCGGTCGGTCGGCGTCAGGCCGGTACCACCGGTGGTGAGCACCACCCGCGCGCCGGCGTCGACGGC
>NZ_JBFUMD010000081.1:0-10445 GCF_054049555.1 Nocardioides sp. P5_C9_2 | reverse complement strand
AGTAGTAGGCGCGGACCTGCTGCTGCTGCTCGAAGGTCTGGCTGACGACCTTGGGGTCGACGAGCGGCACCGAGGAGGTCGCGGCGTCCGCGGCGGCCAGGTCGCCGCCCGTGGTGTTGGGCTCGCTCGAGTAGGACTGCACCTCGATGTCCTCGAGGTCATATGCCTGCCGCGTGGCCTCGATGTTGGCGGAGATGTAGGTGCCCTCCTTGTCGGGCACGTTGGGGCTCACCTGGAACTGCTGGACGACGCCGGGGACGATGAGCCCGAGCAGGATCGCCGAGAGCGCGAAGAGGGCGATGCCGAGCGACGGGAGCAGCCACGTGCGCCGCCAGATGTTGAGGAAGAACAGCACGGCGCAGATCAGCGCGATGCCGGTCAGGATCTCCTTGGCCGGCAGCACCGCGTTGTCGTCGGTGTAGCCCATGCCGGTGAACAGCGAGCCCGACCCGGTCACCAGGTCGAAGCGGTCCAGCCAGTAGTCGGCCGCCTTGGCCAGGACGAAGACGCCGAGCAGCACCGACAGGTGCACCTGCGCGGCACCCGAGACGCGCTCGGAGCTCGCCGACAGCCGGACACCGCCGTACAGGTAGTGGGTGATCGCGGCGGCCATCAGGCCGATGATGGCCAGCGCCATCGCGAAGTCCGTGACGTAGTGCCACCACGGGAGGCTGAAGACGTAGAAGCCGGCGTCGCGACCGAAGTACGGGTCCGAGGTGCCGAACGACTGGCTGTGCCGCCACAGGGAGTACGAGCGCCACTGGCCCGTGGCCGAGGCGCCGGCGAAGGCGCCCATCAGCAGGGAGATGCCGGCCAGCAGCCAGCCCATGATCGGGGTGATGGCGTCGCGGTAGCGCTCGAGGTTGAGGTCGGCGGCGGCGGCGTTGAGGAAGAACGGTCGGAACCGGTAGGCCAGGTAGATGTTGAGGGCGACCACGACCGCCATCAGCCCGCCGAACACCAGGAAGAGCCCCACCCGCGTCCACAGCAGGGTGCTGAACACCTCGGAGTAGCCGACCGAGCCGAACCACATCCGGTCGGTCCAGAACGACGAGAAGCCGGTCAGGGCGATGAACGCCACGACGAGCACGGCCGCGGTGATGACCAGGGCTCGGGAGCGRCTGCGCTGGGGAGGCTCCTGCTGCGCACTCTTGTCGGGCTGGTCGAACGTGCCGCTCACTGGGTGTCTCCCTCGAGGGTGCTGCGGAGGAGGTCGAGGAGGCCCGGCACGAGCTCGGTCCCATCGACCACCGACTGGTCATCGTCGTGGGCGCGCAGGCGCAGCGCGCAGTAGGTCGCACCGGCGCGGGTGGCACCCGCCACGATCCGCACCTCCTGGCGCAGGGGGTGCTCGCGCGCGAAGCGCTCGGCGTCAGCGGGGTCGGCGGGTATCTCGGGGTCGACCTCGGGAGGCAGCACCAGGCGCTCCACCACCGCGGCACAGCCCGCGACGTCGTCGGGCCACACGATGGACTCGAGGGCGACCTCGAGGGCCTGCTCGGGCGGGAGCGCGTCCTGCTCCACGGGGGTGAACGAGCCGTCGGCGGAGGCGGCGTCCAGGCCCATCGCGGCAGCCAGGTCGGGCTCCTGCGCGACGATGCGCGACGTCTCGACCAGGGCGTACAGGCGGGCCGGCTGGTCCCACCCGGACCCGGCGATGTGGTTCTCGATCTCCAGCACGGCCGCGGCCAGTGCAGGATCCTGCGGGATCGAGATCTCGGTCATGACTGCTCCTCGCAGGTCGGGAGTGGGGCGTCGGGGTCGTCGACCCAGGTCTTGATCGCGTCCACGGCGTCGTGCATCGTGTCGGCGCGCACCAGGCGCATGTCGCCGGAGTCCAGGTCCGTGGTGTCCGGGCAGTTGCCCACCGGCACCATGAACAGGCGGGCACCGGCCGCCTCGGCGCCGGCGATCTTCTGCTGGATGCCACCGATGGGGCCGGTGCGACCCCTCCCGTCGATGGTGCCGGTGCCGGCGACGACCTCGCCGCCGGTGAGCGAGCCCGGGGTGAGGGTGTCGTAGATGGCCAGGGAGAACATCAGCCCGGCACTGGGGCCGCCGATGCCCTCGCCGATGTCGACGCTGACGTCGAAGGGGAAGGTGTAGCCGAGGCCGGGGGTGATCCCGATGCGCTTGTCGCCGCCGATCTCCTTGGGAGTCACCTCGAGGTCCACCTGCGCGCCCTTGCGCAGCACGGTGAACGCCAGCGGACGACCCGCCGGTGCGGCGTCGACGGCGTCGATGACGTCCTGGGGGGTCTTGATCGTCCGCCCGCCGATCTCCTGGAGGACGTCGCGGACCTGGAGCCGGCCCGCCGCCGGGAAGTCCTCCTGCACGTTGAGCACCTCGACGACCGGTCGTACGTCGTAGCCGAGCTCCTTCAGCGCGGTGGCCACCGCGGCGTCCTGCGACGACACCATCTGGACGGCCGACTCGGTGTCGTTGGTCTCGTCGGTCTCGTCCGGCGCGTAGACCGACGAGCGTGGGTAGACCGCCTCCGTCGGGTCCAGCCAGGCCGCGACCAGGCGCTCGAGGGTCACCTTCTCCTGCGGCTGGTCCACGTAGATCGTGGTGAGCCGGAGCTCGCC
The DNA here is from genome assembly GCF_054049555.1 of Nocardioides sp. P5_C9_2. Lineage (NCBI taxonomy): Bacteria > Bacillati > Actinomycetota > Actinomycetes > Propionibacteriales > Nocardioidaceae > Nocardioides > Nocardioides sp. P5_C9_2. Next base: position 7,857 of record NZ_JBFUMD010000081.1, on the reverse strand, counting down.
GTCGTCGCGGTAGGCCTTGTGACCGGCGACCTGCACGGTCTCCTCGCCGTCGCGTGTCGAGAGGATGTCCACGGTCGGGCCCGGGCTGTACGTGACGTACGGCAGGGGCTGGACCGCCACCAGGACCATCAGGGCGAGCAACAGCGGCAGGGCGAGGAGGGCCCCCTTCGTCCGCTGACTCATGCCGTCACCCTCTCAAACAGGGAAAAGTCACCGCGCGGTGACCGCCCCGCAGGATGGGGTCACGAGGCGCGTCGGCGATCGGTCCCTGTTCCCTGGTCACGCGTGGGACGGACGGCGATGCCCGTGCTGCGGTCCTGGGTGCGGACCGGTCGCGGCCCCCGCGCGGTGGGCAGGTCCCGCTCCATCGCGCGGGTGAGGCGCTCGATCTGCTGGTCACGGTCGATCTCGCCGCGGCCCTCACGGCCCAGCCAGCCCACCCAGGCCATCGCGCCGATGGCCACCACGACCGGGGGCACGAGCCACCACAGGATCTCCACGGGCTCAGGGTAGGCCGACCCACTCCTCATCGCCGTCCGCGAAACGCTGGTGCTTCCAGATCGGCACCTCGGACTTCAGGGTGTCGATGAGGGCCTTGGACGCRGTGAAGGCCTCGCCCCGGTGGCTGGCCGTGGTCGCCACGACGACGGCGACGTCCCCCAGCTCGAGGTGCCCCACGCGATGCACGGCCGCGACGCCGTGGACGTCGTACTGCTCCGCGATCCGCTCGCACACCTCGCGCAGCCGCGCCAGGGCCGTGGGGTGGGCGCTGTAGTCGAGGCTGGTGACCGGCTTGTCGGCGGCAGGCCCCTCGCCGGACGCCTGTGCCGGCCCGTCGTGGTCCCTGACCTTGCCGACGAAGAGCGTGAGCCCACCCGCGGCGTGGTCGTCGAGGGCGTCCACGACCTCGGAGACGTCGAGCGGCACCTCGCGGATGTCGACGAGGCGTACGACCTGGCTGGCACTCATGCCCGGAGTCTAGGGAGGCGTGGCCCCGGTGAGTACCGTGGAGGACATGAGCAGCAACCCTGGCGACGGACCCGACGAGCAGAACCCGTTCAAGGGCACGCCCTTCGAGGCCCTGTTCGGAGGCCTGGTGGGCGGAGCGGGCGGCGGCATGCCCGACCTGTCCGCCCTGATGGCGCAGATGCAGTCCCTCATGCAGCCCCACGACGGTCCGATCAACTGGGCCGTCGTCGCCGACATCGCGCGCAAGGTCGCGGCCCAGTCGCCCGACCCCACCCCCAGCCAGGCCCAGCGCGACGCGGTCGCCGACGCCGTGCGTCTCGCGGACCACTGGCTCGACGAGACCACCGACTTCTCCTCCGGCGTCACCTCGACCGCCGCGTGGAGCCGTGCCGAGTGGATCGTGGAGACCCTCGACGTCTGGCAGCGCCTCGTCGAGCCCGTCGCCGGCTCGACCGTCGCGGCGCTCGGCAACGCCTTGCCCGAGGAGGCGCGGGCGATGGCGGGCCCGCTGCTCGGCATGCTGGGCAAGGCGACCGGCGCGATGGTCGCCACCCAGGTCGGCCAGGGCGTCGGCGAGCTGTCCGGCGACGTCCTCGGCGCCTCGGACATCGGGCTGCCGCTGGGCCCGGCCGGCAAGGCCGCCCTGCTCCCCCTCAACGTCGCGGCCTTCGCCGAGGAGCTCGACGTGAGCGCCGACGACGTGATGCTCTACCTCGCCCTGCGCGAGGCCGCCCACCAACGGCTCTTCGCCCACGTGCCGTGGCTCCGCGAGCACCTCATCGGTGCCGTGGCCGACTACGGCCGGGGCATCGRGATCAACACCTCCGGCATGGAGGAGAAGCTGCGCGGCATCGACCCGATGAACCCCGCCGCCATGCAGGAGGCGATGGAGGGCGGGCTCTTCGACCTGTCCAAGTCCCCCGCCCAGCAGGAGGCGCTGGAGCGCCTCGAGGTCACCCTCGCCCTCGTCGAGGGCTGGGTCGACGAGGTGGTCGGCCAGGCCACCCACGAGCGGATGCCGTCCGCCACCAAGCTGCAGGAGGCCGTACGCCGCCGCCGCGCCGCCGGTGGGCCGGCGGAGCAGACCTTCGCCACCCTGGTCGGCCTCGAGCTGCGCCCGCGCCGGCTGCGCGACGCCTCCACCCTGTGGGGCTCGCTGCGCACCCGCCAGGGCACCGAGGGTCGCGACGGCGTATGGATGCACCCCGACCTGCTGCCCACGGGCGCCGACCTCGACGACCCGCTGGGCTTCCGCGAGACCGCGGTGGCGCCGGAGTCGCTGACCGACGCGGACTTCGAGGCCGGGCTCCGCGACCTGCTCGACGGCCCGCCCGCCGACGGGGACACCACGCCCGACCGACCGACCGAGTGACCTCCTTGCACTCCGACGCCCGGGCCGTGCTGGCCGGGTGGACTCCCCCGACCACGCGCGATGCCGACCTGCGCGAGCGCTTCGTCGCCCTCCTCGACGCGCGACCCGACGCGATGGCCCGGGGCTGCCTGCCCGACCACCTCACCGCGGGCACCCTCGTGCTCACCCCGGAGGCCGACGCGGTGCTGCTCAACCACCACCGCAAGGCCGACAGCTGGTTCGCGTTCGGTGGTCACTCCGAGCCGGGCGACACCACCCTGGGCGGGGTGGCGCTGCGCGAGGCCCACGAGGAGTCCGGCCTCACCGACCTCGACTTCGACCCCGAGCCGCTCAACCTCGACGAGCACGCGGTGGAGTTCTGCTCGCCCGGCACCACCGTGCACCACCTCGACGTCCGGTTCCTCGCCACCACGGTCCGCGACGGGGCACACCGGGTCAGCGAGGAGTCGCTCGACGTGCGCTGGTGGCCGGTGGGCGGACTGCCCGACGTGCACGACGACATGCGTCGGCTCATCGAGCAGGGCGTGGCGCGCCTGCGCCGCTGACGCCGGGCTCAGTCGATCTCGGTGTCGGCGTCGTCCTCGGTCTCGCTGGCCGGCGGGTCCACCTTGGCCGCGGCCGACCAGCCCAGGAGATAGCCGCGGGCCCGCTCGGCTCGCGGGAAGCGGTCGACCCAGGCCCAGAACTTCGCGTCGTGGCCGTGCTCGAGCAGGTGGGCCAGCTCGTGCACGAGCACGTAGTCGACCACCCACGACGGCATCCCCTGGAGCCGCTCGGAGAGCCGGATCGACCGGTCGCCGGGACTGCAGGAACCCCACCGTTGCTGCTGGTTGGTCACCCAGCGCACGCTCGACGGCGTGGCCAGCCCGCCGAAGTAGGTGTCGTTGAGGATCGTCGCCCGGGCGAGGAGCTGCTCGTCGGAGGGCCGGGTGCGCAGCTCCTTGCGCTCCAGCCGGGCCACCATGTCGGCCACCCACTGGGCCTCGTCGCGCTTGCTCATCGCGGCGGGGATGAGGACGACGATGCGGTCGCCCTCGCGGTAGGCCGAGACCGTACGCCGACGCCGCTTGGACCGGCGTACCTCGACCTCGGGGGTGCTCACGTCGTCCACGCTAGCGTCCGGCCGGGTTCGCCCAGGCCAGGAGACGGTCCCGCTCCCAGGTGTTGACGATCCGGTCCGGGTCGATCCCGGCCTCCTCGGCCCGCTCGCAGCCGTAGTCCAGCATGTCGAGCTGACCGGGCGCGTGGGCGTCGGAGTCGATGCTGAACAGGCAGCCGGTGTCGCGTGCCAGCTCGAGCAGCCGGGTGGGCGGGTCACGGCGCTCCGGTCGGCTGTTGATCTCGACGGCCACGTGGTGCTCGACGCAGGCCTCGAACACCGCGCGCGCGTCGAACTCGCTCTGCGGCCGGGTGCCCCGGTTGCCCTCGACGCGGCGGCCGGTGCAGTGGCCCAGCACGTTGGTGAAGGGGTTGGCGACGGCGGCCAGCATCCGCCGCGTCATCGGTCCTGCGTCCATGCGCAGCTTGGAGTGGACGCTGGCCACGCGGACGTCGAGTCGGGCCAGCATCTCGTCGGTCTGGTCGAGCGCACCGTCGTCGAGGATGTCGACCTCGATCCCCTTGAGCAGGCTGAACCCCGACCCCAGGTGGTCGTTGACCGCCTCGACGACGTCGAGCTGACGGGTCAGCCGCTCGACGCTCAGCCCGTTGGCCACCCGCAGCCGCGGCGAGTGGTCGGTGAGCACCAGGTAGTCGTGACCGAGCTCGATCGCCGTCATCGCCATCTCCTCGATGGGCGAGCCGCCGTCGGACCAGTCGGAGTGGGAGTGGCAGTCGCCACGCAGCGCCGCCCGGACCTCGCGCCCCCCGGGAGCCAGCGGGCCGGAGTACTGCTTCTCCAGCCTGCCCAGGCGCTCGGGAACCTCACCGCGCACGGCCTCGGCGATCACGGTGCCGGTACTGGGGCCGATGCCGGGCAGGTCGGTCAGGGTGCCGGCCGCGGCCCGGGCGGCGACGTCGTCGGGGTCGAGCGGCAGGATCACCGCGGCCGCCCTGCGGAACGCCTCCACCCGGCGGGTCTCCTCGCGGCCACGCTCCATGAGGAACGCGATCCGGCGCAGGGCGGCCACCGGGCCTCCCGCGTAGTCCTGCGTCACGCCCAGCGCTCCTCTCGCGTCCGTCGTACCGGACGTCCATTGTCACCGTTCAGCAGCTCGCCACGCCGCTCCGTCCCCAGGTGGTGGGCGTGTCGTCCCCACGTTGTCCACAACTTCGTCCACAGCCTCGTCCACAGTGGTGGACAGTGCGCCGGGGCAGGATCGTGTCCCCGCGGCTCAGCGACCCCCGAAGACCGGGGGACGCTTCTCGCGGCTCGCTCGGATGCCCTCCTGCAGGTCCTCGGTCGCGAGGGTGACGGGCTGGGCGAGGGCCTCCCACTGCAGGGCGCTCTCGAAGTCGGCGTGCCCTCCATCGGCCAGGGCGATCTTCGTGAGGCGGGTGGCGATGGGCGCGGTGGCCGCGATGCCCTCGGCGGTGCGCAGGACCTCGGTGTCGAAGGAGTCCGCGTCGATGACCCGCGAGACCAGGCCGATGCGCAGCGCCTCCTCGGCGTCCACGACCCGGCCGGTCAGCAGCAGGTCGCGCGCGTGCGCGGCTCCGACCACCTGCGGAAGCAGGTAGGTGCCGGCCATGCCGGCGTGCATCCCCAGCTTCACGAAGGGCACCCCGAGCCTCGCGCCCGTGGCGGCGTACCGGATGTCGCAGGCGAGCGCGAGGCACAGCCCGGCCCCGATCGCGGGGCCGTTGACCGCCGCGATGGTGGGCACCTCCAGGCGCCGGATGGAGAGCCACGCGCGGTAGAACGGCAGCATCCGCTCGCGCAGGTGGTCGACGGTGGCGTCGGGCTCGCTGGAGATCCACGACGTGTTGCCGCCCGAGCAGAAGGCCGAGCCCTCGCCGGTGACGACGACGGCACGCAGCGAGCGGTCCGCCGCCAGCTCGTCGACGGCGCGCACCCACGACGAGGTCATCTCGTCGCTCATCGCGTTGCGCATGTCGGGGTTGTCCAGGGTGAGCACGGCGACGCCCGCGGAGGGACGGTCGAGGCGCAGGTGCGTGTAGTCGGCCATGGGCCGCAGGGTACTGACCCCCGAGCGGCGGTTTCGGTAGGGTCACAGGCGGACCGGGTGTCCCGACGCTCCGGCCCCGCGCGGGTTCCCCATCCCACCCGTCGCGACGACAGCATGATCATCAAGCGAGGAGTCCCCATGGCGGAGACCTGGAGCGGCGAGTTCTACTGCGTGAAGTGCAAGGAGAAGCGCGAGGCGGAGGGCGAGGTCAAGGTCAACGACAAGGGCACCCGGATGGCCAAGGCCGTCTGCCCCGTCTGCGGCACCAACCTCAACCGCATCCTCGGCAAGGCGTGATCCTGCCCGCTCACTGAGCGCGGTGGCCACGCGACCGGCGGCGTCACCTCGGGGTGGCGCCGTGGTCCCCGTCCCCGCACCTGTGGACGACCGCGTGCGCGGACGTCCTCCGCGTTGCATCGTGGGCCCATGCGCCTGTCCGCCCCGGTCCCCGTGCGACTCGAGACGATCGACCCGTGGCAGTCGTACGTCGGGTCCCTCGCCGGCACCTCCGGGTTGCGCCTGACCCCGCGAGCCGAGGTCGTGCTGCTGGTGACCGACCAGCCGGCTGACTGTGCCACGGCCGATCCGTGGGTGGTCGCGTCGAGGCCGCACCTCACGGTGGTGGCCGTGCCGGACGCCGTCCGGATCGGACCGTTCGTGGTCCCCGGACTGACGGCGTGCCTGCGCTGCGTCCGGGCCTCGACCGACCTGCGTACGGGTCCGGTCAGCCCTGGTCAGCCGGGCGCCCGCCGGCTCGTCCCCGGCCCGGGCGTGGACGCGGGCCTGCTCGCCGTGGCTCTCGGCTGGGCCGCCCGCGACGTCGCCACCTGGCACGCCGGCGGCACCCCGTCGACCTGGTCGGCCACGGTGACCGTGGGCGCCGACCTCGTGCCCGAGGCCCGGGCCTGGCAGCGGCACCCGCACTGCGGGTGCTCGTGGGGCGAAGCGGTCTGACCTACCACCACTCGCTGTCGAGCTTGCCCTCGATGGATCGCAGGTGCGAGCGCGAGCACTCCTCGCAGTAGGTCCGTCGACGCCCGTTCTCGACCGACGTCGTCCAGGTCAGGGTCTGGGCCCCGCTCCCCTGCCGTCCGCAGAAGGCGCACGTCGTCGGCTGCTCGGTCACGCCTCGAGGCTACCCGTCCGAGATGCCGACAGCCGGCACGATCCGTGTGGATCGTGCCGGCTGTCGTCTGCATCACCCGCGATCAGGGCGAGGCTGGCCCTAGATCGCGCGGGCGAGGGCGAGACGCGCCTGCTGCGCAGCCTGCTCGGCCTTGCGGCTCATCCGACGGGCCAGGGCCAGCTGGTGACCGCGTCGGTTCTGCTGCGCCTCTCCCAGGCGCGCGGTCATCTGTGCGCGCGCCAGGTCTTCCTGCATGGTGCTCATGTCGTATCCGTCCGTGTGAAGTGTCATGTGTGTGTCCGAGGGTCCTGCCTGGGAAGGGGTGAGGACCGCCGTCAGGCGGCGACCTCGTTCTGGTTCTTGCGGGGTCGGCCGCGGGGGCGCTTGCGTGGGATCACCACGCCCTGGAGGAAGAGCTCGCCACCCCAGACGCCCCACGGCTCGCGCCGTTCGAGAGCGCCGTCGAGGCACATCGCCTGGACCGGGCATTCCTGGCACAGGGTCTTGGCGTGCTCGACATCCGCGGGGGTCTCGGCGAACCACAGCTCTGCGTTGTTGGTGCGGCAGGGCAGCAGCTCGTCGTCCACCTGGGCAGCTGCGTCGTGCAGGTCACCCAGGTCGTGGGTGGCGTCGGCAGCCCGGTTGCGGTCGAGAACACTGATGGTCATGTGTGTCACCTCCTTCTCGGACCTGATCGCTGGTGCAGAGGAAATTCATGTGTCTGCGGGATCCGGCCCACCTGTCCCCCGACGGTGCTGGGAAACAGAAAGGCCGCGGATCCCGGTGTGGGTTCCGCGGCCTGGAGGCTGCCGATGTGCGTCTGCTCTCAGACGATCGGTGGTCTCCAGGCGGTCGGACCCGGGAAGGCTCCCTTGACGCGGACGGCGTCGAGCTCGATGCCGCGCGCTGCGTCGACGGCGCCCATGACGGCGATGCCGGCCACGGGGGCCCACGTCGTCACAGCGGTCTCGAGCTGCTGCGCGCAGGAAGCGGCAACGCGCGGGGAGGCGGCGACAACGGGCATGCCGAAGGACGGCGTCGAGGCCGTCATGGTGTTGGTGTAGATCTCCATCTGGTGCCACCTCCTTCGGGGCGTCGGGCGCTGACCAGTGCCAGTGGTCGGGTGCGCGGGGCTGTTGAGAAGAAACTAATGCCTGCCCCGTGTAATGGGCAAACGATTTAATGAGTATTTCTTCAGATTTCCTCGGAGACGAGCGCGAGGACGTCGTCGCCGTACTTGGTGAGCTTGGAGGGACCCACGC
>NZ_JBFUMD010000080.1:0-10450 GCF_054049555.1 Nocardioides sp. P5_C9_2 | reverse complement strand
CCTCGAAGGTGACCCCGATGGACCTGTTGACGCGCATGATCGAGCACCACCTGTGGCTGACCGGCGAGATGCTGGACCGGGCAGCACGGCTGACCGACGCCCAGCTCGACGCCCCGATCGAGATCCCCATCGGGACCATCGACGACGACATGACGATCCGCTCCGTGCTCGGCCGGCTCGTCGGTCAGCTCGCCCAGTGGAACGCCGCCTCCTCGCAGCGTCGCTACGACTGGGACGAGCGCGGCAAGTCGCTCGCGACGCTGCGCCGCGAGCTGTCCGAGGAGGGCCCCGCGTTCCTCGCCCAGCTGCGGCAGACGATCGAGGAGGGCCGCCTCGACGACACGTTCGTCGACGTCACCTGCGAGCCGCCGCGCGTCTTCACGTACGGCGGGATGGTCGCCCACGTGCTCACCTTCGCCGCCGTACGCCGCGTCGTCGTCCTCGGGGCCTTCGAGACGGCGGGCATCACCGACCTCGACGCCGGTGACCCGATCGAGTGGGTCGCCGCTCCGGCCTGACGGGGGACGACAGCTCCGCTGCCTGAGGCCTCAACAACTGGCGGCGTGCGACACGGATCGGCCCGATCCGCCCGTCGTACGCCGCCAGTCGCGCACCCGGAGCCGCGCTCACTCACCCCGGCGGAGCCTCAGTCGAGGCGCCGTCCGTCGCGCGCGGCGGTCCGGGCCACGGTGAGCGCGATCATCCGGGCCACGACGAGCGCGATGTAGAGCATCCCCGCGATCTGCTCGATCATCACGAAGGACCGGGCGTGCGGCCGGATCGGCACGATGTCGGAGAGCCCGGTGCTGGTCATGGTCGTGACCGACAGGAAGAGCATCTCGAACCACGACTTGGCGTCGAGCGGGTCGCCCACGACGGAGAACGAGCCCGGCCAGACCAGGTCGACGGCGAGGTAGAGGTAGGCGAAGCCCCACGCCACCACCGTGAACGTCGCGCCCGTGGCGTACAGCTCGTCGGTGGTCACGACGTGGTCGTCGAACATGTACCGCAGCAGCGCGAAGGCGGTGTAGAAGTAGAAGGCCGCGTGGAAGATCGACGACCACAGCACCACCGGTTCCACACCGGGCTCGATCGCCTCCCAGATGGTCAGCACGACGACCGGCAGCCCGAGCACGGCCGACACCCAGCTCAGCGCCGGGGTCATCCGGACCGCGAAGACGGCCAGCGCCAGGACCAGCAGGGCGAAGGTCGAGAAGATCGCCCGGCCCAGCGGCTGGTCGCCGAGGAACGGGTAGAGCAGGATCCCCAGCAGCTGAACGATGAGCAGGTCGGCGCAGGGGTGCCGCACGACCGGGATCTCCCGCAGCCTCATCACCTGACCTCCCGGAGCACCACGACCGAGCGGGCCTGCTGCACCAGCGTGCCGCCGGTCGAGACCGGGGTACCGATGGGGTTGTCGGGGCAGGTCGACACCACGACCTCCCCCTTGTGCACCCACGCGTTCTCCGGCAGGCGCACCTCGACGTCCTCGGAGGACGCGTTCAGCCAGATGACGAAGGAGGAGTCCCGCAGCTGCTCGCCGCGGGGGCCGGGGGAGCGGAGCGGGTCTCCCGACACGAACATCCCCACCGAGTGCAGGCCGTCGTCGTGCCAGTCGGAGGGGGTCATCTCGCGTCCGTCGGGGTGCATCCAGGCCAGGTCCTTGGGGCCGCCCTTGATGGCCGGACGCCCCTCGAACCAGTGCCGCTGCCGCAGGGCGGGATGGTCGCGGCGCAGCCGCAGCGCGGTCTTGGTGACCTCGTAGACGTCGAGCCACGCGTCATCGGGGCGCCAGTCGATCCATGACGTCTCGTTGTCCTGGCCGTAGGCGTTGTTGTTGCCACCCTGGGTGCGGCCGCGCTCGTCGCCGGCGGTGAGCATCGGCACGCCGTTGGACAGGCACAGCGTCACCATCAGGTTGGCCGCCTGCCTGCGTCGCAGCGCGAGCACCTCCGGGTCGTCGGTCTCGCCCTCGACCCCGCAGTTCCACGACCGGTTGTTGTCGGTGCCGTCGCGGTTGTGCTCGCCGTTGGCCTCGTTGTGCTTGCGCTCGTAGGACACGAGGTCGCGCAGCGTGAAGCCGTCGTGGGCGGTGACGAAGTTGACCGACGCGTACGGCGAGCGGCCGTCGTCGGCGTACAGGTCGCTGGATCCCGCCAGCCTCGTGGCCACCGTCCGGACACCGGAGGTGTGGCGGCGCCAGAAGTCGCGGACGGTGTCGCGGTACTGGTCGTTCCACTCCACCCACGGCGGCGGGAACTCCCCGACGCGGTAGCCGTCCATGGAGGCGTCCCACGGCTCGGCGATGAGCTTGACGTGCCGCAGGACGGGGTCCTGCCCGATCGCGGTCATCAGGTGGCTGCCGAGGTCCACCGCCTGGCCCGTGCGGGTCAGCGCGCTCAGCAGGTCGAAGCGGAAGCCGTCGACATGCATCTCGCCCACCCAGTAGCGCAGCGAGTCCAGGATCATCCGCAGGCTCTGGGTGCGGCTGGCGTCGACGGTGTTGCCGCAGCCGGTGACGTCCCAGTAGGTGTCGGGTCCCGGCTTCAGCGGGTCGGGGTCCACGACGCGCTGGTAGTAGCCGAGGTCGTCGAGGCCGCGGAAGCTCAGCGTCGGCCCCTCCGGGCCGGCCTCGGCCGTGTGGTTGTAGACGACGTCGAGGATGACCTCGATGCCGGCGGTGTGGAACGCCTTGACCATCTCCTTGAACTCCCGCACCTGCTGGCCGCGATCACCCGAGGAGGAGTACGCGTTGTGCGGTGCGAAGAAGCCGAGGGAGTTGTAGCCCCAGTAGTTGACCAGCCCCCGCTCGGCGAGCGCGGGCTCGCTGAAGAACTGGTGGATCGGCAGCAGCTCGACCGCCGTCACGCCCAGGTCGTGCAGGTAGTCGGTGACCGCCGGCGTCGCCAGCCCGGCGTACGTCCCGCGCAGGTGCTCGGGGACGCGGTCGTGCAGGGCGGTCATGCCCTTCACGTGCAGCTCGTAGATCACCGTGTCGCGCCAGCGACGGCGCATCGGCACGTCGCCCTCCCAGTCGAAGGCGGGGTCCACCACGACGCTGCGGGCCGTGTACGGCGCGGAGTCGAGGTCGCTGCGCAGCTCCGGATGGTCCACGTCGTGGCCGTAGATGGCCGGGTCCACGGTGAGGCCGCCGGCCACCGCGGTGGCGTAGGGATCGAGCAGCAGCTTGGCCGGGTTGAAGCGCAGGCCGCGGTCGGGGTCCCAGTCGCCGTCGACGCGGTAGCCGTACCGGGTCCCGGGGCGCAGTTCGGGCACCGCGCAGTGCCAGATGCCGAGCGAGTACTCCGTGAGGTCGATGCGGCGCTCGGCGTCGCGGTCGTCGTACAGGCACAGCCAGACGGCGCGGGCCAGCGGCGCGTAGACCGCGAAGTTGGTCGACTCGCTCGTCCACGTCGCGCCCAGCGGCCAGTTGCGGCCGGGCCACACCTCGGTCGTCTCGCCCTGGTGCTCCCACATTCCCGGTGTCACGCCCGGCATTGTCCCTGATTGAATGCCGGAACCCGGCACAGACCGTCCACCGATCGCACTGAGTGCGCACGAAGGAGTGACATGACCGACGCAACGCGTGAGTTCGTCCGGCTCGAGGTGGCCGACGGAGTGGCCACGATCCGTCTGGACCGCCCCAAGATGAACGCCCTGGACGTGCAGATGCAGGAGGAGATCCGGTCGGCGGCGCTGGAGGCGACCGAGCGCGACGACATCCGGGCCGTGGTGGTGTGGGGCGGCGAGCGCGTCTTCGCCGCGGGCGCGGACGTCAAGGAGATGGCCGACATGTCCTACACCGACATGGTCAAGCGCTCCGGGGGCCTGCAGTCCGCCTTCTCGGCGGTCGCCCGGATCCCCAAGCCGGTGGTCGCGGCGGTCAACGGATACGCCCTGGGCGGGGGCTGCGAGCTGGCGATGTGCGCCGACATCCGGATCGCGGCGGACGACGCCACGCTCGGCCAGCCCGAGATCCTCCTCGGCATCATCCCCGGTGCCGGTGGCACCCAGCGGCTGACCCGGCTCGTGGGTCCCAGCCGGGCCAAGGACCTCATCTTCTCGGGTCGGTTCGTCAAGGCCGACGAGGCGCTGGCCATCGGGCTGGTCGACCGAGTCGTCCCGGCCACGGAGGTGTACGACGCCGCGGTCGCGTGGGCGGGCCAGTTCAGCAGCGCCGCGTCGTACGCCGTCCGGGCCGCCAAGGAGTCGATCGACCGGGGCATCGAGGTGGACCTCGAGACCGGCCTGGAGATCGAGCGACAGCAGTTCGCGGCACTCTTCGCCACCGAGGACCGTGCCATCGGCATGCAGTCGTTCGTTGAGCAGGGGCCGGGCAAGGCCGCCTTCGTGGGACGGTAGCCCCCGCGCACGCCGGCGGACCGCCGGTGACAACCCTGCTCACCACCCCACGACCCAGGATCCCCGGAAGGACACCACTGTGGCCAAGGACGACACCAGCACCACCGAGAAGTCGAGGAAGAGGAGCGGTGCCGCGACGACCGCCGCGCTCCGCGCACGCATCGCCCAGCTGGTCTGGCTGGTCTGCGTGCTGTGCGCCTTGGCGTGCGCCCTCGGCGCCCTCCTGGTGGCCCTCAAGGCCAACACCGACAACGAGCTCGTCGTCTTCATCAAGGACGCGGCGAGCGCCGTGGACCTGGGGGTCTTCGACCGCAGGGACGGGGTCCTGAAGTTCGACGGCGAGAACGCCGCGACCAAGAACGCGCTGGTCAACTGGGGGCTCGCCGCGATCGTGTGGCTGATCATCGGCCGGGTCCTGGACCGGATCATCCGTCCCTGACCCAGGATGTCTGGACGTCGACGCTGACAGCGTCACTGTGAGTAACCCCACCGCGGACCCTGTTCCGCGGTGGGGTTACTGACTTGTAACCTCGCCACCACACCATCCTCGGATCCGACGGGCCCCTGCCCGACGGGTCACCAGCACAGGAGGGGCCGCAAAGGCCACACACCATGAACATTGTCGTCTGTGTGAAGTACGTGCCCGACTCGACTGCCGACCGGCACTTCGAGGAGGACTACACCGTTGACCGGGTCGGCGTGGACGGTCTGCTGTCCGAGCTCGACGAGTACGCCGTGGAGCAGGCGTTGCAGCTGAAGGAGAAGCGCGAGGGCGAGGACGTCACCGTCACCGCGCTGTGCGTGGGTCCGGAGAAGGCCGTGGACGCGGCCCGCAAGGCGCTGCAGATGGGCGTCGACGCCGCGGTGCACGTGGTCGACGACGCGATCGCCGGCTCGGACTACGCGGCGACGTCGCTGGTGCTGGCCAAGGCCATCGAGAAGATCGGCCAGGACAAGGGCGCCGTGGACCTCGTCGTGTGCGGCATGGCGTCGACCGATGCCTCGGGCAGCGTGATCCCGGCGATGCTGGCCGAGCGCCTGGGCCTGCCGCAGGTGACGCTGGCGTCGGTGATCGAGTCGCAGGGCGACCAGGTTCGCATCAAGCGCGACAACGAGGGCTCCACCGAGGTCATCGGCGCCACGATGCCGCTGGTGCTGTCGGTGACCGACCAGTCCGGCGAGGCGCGCTACCCGTCGTTCAAGGGCATCATGGCGGCGAAGAAGAAGCCGCTGGAGACGCTGTCGCTGGCCGACATCGGGGTCGAGGCCGACCAGGTCGGGTTGTCGGTGGCGTGGACGCAGGTCGAGGACACGACCGCCCGCCCGCCGCGCACGGCCGGCGAGATCGTCAAGGACGAGGACGGGTCGGGTGCTGCGGCGCTGACCGAGTTCCTCGCCTCCAAGAAGTTCATCTGAGCGCCCGGGATAGGGAGACAYAGACATGAGTGAAGTCCTGGTTGTCATCGACCACGCCGAGGGCGAGGTCAAGAAGCCGACGTACGAGCTGCTCACCATCGCCCGTCGTCTGGGGGAGCCGTCCGCGGTGTTCTTCGGCGCCGCCGGTCAGGGTGACGCGGTGGCGGAGAAGGTCAAGGCGTACGGCGCGGAGAAGGTCTACGTGATCGACGACGCCGAGCTGAAGGGCTACCTGGTGGCCCCGAAGGCCGAGGCGCTGCAGCAGCTGGTGGAGACGTCGTCCCCCGCCGCGGTGTTGATCCCCTCGACGTTCGAGGGCAAGGAGATCGGTGCCCGGCTGGCGATCAAGATCGGCTCCGGCCTGATCACCGACGCCGTCGACGTCCAGTCGGGCGATGGTGGCCCGGTGACGACGCAGAGCGTGTTCGCGGGCAACTACACCGTCCAGGCCAAGGTCACGACGGGTACGCCGATCATCACGGTGAAGCCGAACTCGGCGGCTCCGGAGGAGTCGGCGGGTGCCGGTGCGGTGGAGGCGTTCGCCGTCACCATCTCGGATGTCGCGAAGACGGCTCAGATCATCGCCAGCCAGCCGCGGCAGTCGACGGGTCGCCCGGAGCTGACCGAGGCCGCGATCGTGGTCTCGGGCGGGCGTGGCACGGGCGGCAACTTCGAGCCGATCGAGGCGTTCGCGGACTCCCTCGGTGCGGCGGTGGGTGCCTCGCGGGCCGCGGTGGACTCGGGCTGGATGCCGCACGCGTTCCAGGTCGGGCAGACCGGCAAGACGGTCTCGCCGCAGCTCTACGTCGCCAACGGGATCTCGGGTGCGATCCAGCACCGGGCCGGGATGCAGACCTCGAAGACGATCGTGGCGGTCAACAAGGACGAGGAGGCCCCGATCTTCGAGCTCGTGGACTTCGGTGTGGTGGGCGACCTCCACACGGTCCTGCCCGCTGCGACCGAGCAGGTCACCCAGCGCAAGGGCTGACCCTCCCGTCGTACGACGCACACCAGGACGCCCCCGACCGCACAGGTCGGGGGCGTTCGCGCGTCCCGGTCGGCGAGCGGGCAGTTGCGTTGCGCTGGGGAGCGGTCAGCGGGCGGTTGCGTCGCGCTGGGGAGCGGTGAGCGGGCGGTTGCGTCGCGCTGGGGAGCGGTGAGCGGGCGGTTGGGTCGCGCTGGGAAGCGGGCGGCGATGTTCCCGCGGTACGGAAGTGCCCGCTCGGCGGTGTGGAGCGGTACGGAAGTGCCCGCTCGGCGGCGGTACGCACGTGCCCGCTCAGTAGCGGGGGCGGCGGACCATCCAGCCCCCCCCGACGGCTGAGACAGCGTGCCGAGTGGGCGGCGCCCGACCTACGCTCGGTGCATGAGCTCCGACGACTCCACGCACGACCGGGCCGACCACGAGGCCGGGGTCCGCGAGGTCGCCACCCGCGCCCGGACCGCCAGCCACGACCTGGCGCTGGCCACCCGCGCCACCAAGGACGCGGCCCTGCACGCCATGGCCGACGCCTTGCTGGAGCAGGCGCCGACGGTGCTGGCCGCCAACGCCGAGGACGTCGCGCGGGCCGAGCAGGCGGGCACCCCGGCCCACATCATCGACCGGCTGCGCCTCACCGACGACCGGCTGGCGGCGATGGCCGCGGGCCTGCGCGACGTCGCCGGCCTGGCCGACCCGGTGGGCGAGGTGGTCCGGGGCTCGACGCTGGCCAACGGGCTCGAGCTGCGCCAGCTGCGGGTCCCCTTCGGCGTCATCGGGATGATCTACGAGGCCCGGCCCAACGTCACCGCCGACGCCGCCGGCATCTGCCTCAAGTCGGGCAACGCCGTCCTGCTGCGGGGGTCCTCGAGCGCGCGGTCCAGCAACGCCGCCATCGTCGRGGTGCTCCGCGGTGCCGTCGTCGCGGCGGGGCTGCCGGCGGACGTCGTCCAGCTGGTGCCCGGCGACAGCCACGACTCGGTCAAGGCGCTCATGCGGGCCCGCGGCCTGGTGGACGTGCTGATCCCGCGCGGGGGCGCGGGCCTGATCCGCAGCGTCGTGGAGGAGTCCACGGTGCCTGTCATCGAGACGGGGGTCGGCAACTGCCACGTGTACGTCGACGCCTCGGCCGACCTCGACCAGGCGCTCGCGATCGTGGTCAACGCCAAGACCCAGCGCACGAGCGTGTGCAACGCCGCCGAGTCGCTGCTCGTGCACGAGGTCGTCGCGGACGACTTCCTGCCCACCGTCATCGACGCCCTGCGTGCCCACGACGTCACCATCCACGGCGACGAGGCGTTCGCGGAGTACGACGACGTGGTCCCGGCGACCGACGAGGACCACGCCACCGAGTACCTCTCCTCCGACATCTCCGCGGCCGTCGTGGCCGACGTGGAGGGCGCCATCAGCCACATCCGCCGCTTCTCGTCGGGCCACTCCGAGGCGATCGTGGCCCGCGACCAGGCGACGATCCGGCGCTTCGTGGCAGCCGTCGACTCGGCCGCGGTGCTGGTCAACGCGTCGACCCGGTTCACCGACGGCGGCGAGTTCGGCTTCGGCGCCGAGATCGGCATCAGCACCCAGAAGCTGCACGCCCGCGGGCCGATGGGACTGACCGAGATGACGTCCACCAAGTACGTCGTGGTGGGCGACGGGCACGTGCGCTGACGGGGTGGGCGCCGAGGCACGTCCCTCGCTCCCAGGGCGATAGGATCGCGCCATGTCGCTGAACGCCCTGACGATCCTGGCCGCCGAGTCCCACGACGCGCCCACCATCCACCCCTACCTCGTGGGTGGCATCGCCCTGGCGATCCTCCTCAGCCTGTTGCTGGCCCTGGTCGCATTCGGCGGCGGGCGCGAGCACAGCTGATGCCCCGTCGTGTGGGCGTGATGGGTGGCACCTTCGACCCCATCCACCACGGCCACCTCGTCGCGGCGTCCGAGGTCCAGGCCTGGTTCGACCTCGACGAGGTCGTCTTCGTGCCGACGGGCGCCCCGTGGCAGAAGGCCGACCGCGAGGTCTCGCCGGCCGAGGACCGCTACCTGATGACGGTCATCGCCACGGCCTCCAACCCGCGCTTCAACGTCTCACGCGTCGACATCGACCGCACCGGGCCGACGTACACCATCGACACGCTGCGCGACCTGCGGGCCGAGATGCCGGACGCCGAGCTCTACTTCATCACCGGCGCCGACGCACTGGCCGACATCTTCACCTGGCGCGACGTCGACGAGCTCTTCGCCCTCGCGCAGTTCRTCGGCTGCACCCGGCCGGGCTACGACATGGACCCGGCCACCATCGACAAGATCCCCTCCGACAAGGTCACCATGGTCGAGATCCCGGCCCTGGCGATCTCCTCGACCGACTGCCGTGCGCGCAGGCGTCGCGGCGAACCCGTCTGGTACCTCGTGCCCGACGGCGTCGTGCAGTACATCGCCAAGCACGACCTCTACACCACCACTGCGGGAGACACTCCCGACAAGGAGCCCGTATGACTGCCACCGACCACGCCATCGAGCTCGTCCAGGTCGCCGCTGCCGCGGCGGCCGACAAGCTCGCCCAGCAGGTCATCGCCTTCGACGTGAGCGAGCAGCTCGCCATCACCGACGCCTTCGTGCTCGCCTCGGCGACCAACGAGCGTCAGGTCAAGGCCATCGTCGACGAGGTCGAGGACAAGCTCCGCGAGCACGGCGCCAAGCCCATCCGCCGCGAGGGCCACCGTGAGGGACGCTGGGTGCTGCTGGACTACGGCGAGATCGTCGTGCACGTGCAGCACGAGGAGGAGCGCCAGTTCTATGCCCTCGAGCGGCTGTGGCGCGACTGCCCGGTGATCTCCGTGGACGTCACCACCCCGGCGGTCACCGAGGTGCCCGGGGCGGCCCACGCGGGCACGACGGACGCCGAGTCCGCCGACGCCGGCACCGCAGACGAGGAGTGAGCGCTCCTCGCACCCTGGTCCTGCTGCGGCACGGCCAGACGGCGTGGAACGCCGAGGGCCGCGCGCAGGGTCATCTCGACGTGGGTCTCGACGACGTGGGGCGCGCCCAGGCGGCGGCCGTGGCCCCGGCCATCGCCGCGCTGCGGCCCGACGTCCTGTGGAGCTCCGACCTCGCCCGCGCCGCGACCACCGCGGCCGTGGTCGCCGAGGCCACCGGGCTCACGGTCCGGCACGACGCACGCCTGCGGGAGTACGACGTGGGGGAGCGGGCCGGCCTCACGATCCCCGAGTTCGCGGCGGCGTACCCCGCCGAGCACGCACGCTGGGCGGCGGCCGGCGGCTCCTTCGAGCATGCCGACGCGGTCCCCGGTGCCGAGTCCACCGACGACGTGCTGGATCGCGTCCTGCCCGCGCTGACCGAGGCCCTCGCCTCGGCGCCGCCCGGCGGCACCGCGTGCGTCGTCAGCCACGGGGCGGCGCTCAAGGCCGCCACGATTGCACTGCTGGGCTGGGACCGGACCGCGTCCGTGTCCCTGCGCGGGATGGACAACTGCGCCCACACGGTGCTGGACGACGCGGGTCCTGCGGCGTCCCTGCGCCTCGTGGCGTGGAACCGGACCCCCGATTTCGCACCCCGCACATCGGTTGGCTAATATTCTGCGAGTTGTCCGAGGGAGCCCGCTCCCGAGGACGCACCCGTTGGGGGTGTGGCGCAGCTGGTAGCGCATCTGCATGGCATGCAGAGGGTCAGGGG
>NZ_JBFUMD010000079.1:0-10549 GCF_054049555.1 Nocardioides sp. P5_C9_2 | reverse complement strand
GCGCGGAGCAGGTCCATGGCGTCGACGCTCGAGGCGCCGAGGTAGCCGAGCGTGACGAGCGTCCCGTCGAGGTCGAGGGTGCGCAGGTAGGGCCCGAGGTCGTGCTGGGCGGGAGCGCAGTCGAGCACGAGGTCGAGGCTGTTGACCGCGGCGGCCATGTCCGCCTCGTCGGTCGACACCACCACCCGGTGTGCGCCGAGGGCGCGGGCGTCGTCCGCCTTGTCGGCGGTCCGGGTGAAGACGGTGACCTCGCCACCGAGCGCAGCAGCGAGCTTGACCGCCAGGTGGCCCAGTCCGCCGAGACCGACCTCCCGACCCGCCTGCCGGGCCCGACGTCCCAGCTCCGCAGCGGCTCCCAGACCGTGATGCCGGCGCACATCAGTGGAGCGACGGCGGCGGTGTCGAGCCCGGCCGGGCGGCGGTAGACGAAGGTCTCGCGGACGACGTACGACGACGACCACCCGCCCAGCGTGGGCGTGCCGTCGACCCGGTCGCGGCGCTCGAGGAGCGCTACCGTCGCCACTCGGCATGGCTCTTCGCGCGACTGATGCGTCGCTGCAACGACTCCGACGTGGTCGTCGACGTCGTGCAGGACACCTTCGTCACCGTCTGGAAGGACGCTCGCCGGTACCGCGGCGCCGGGGAGGTCGCGGCCTGGCTGTGGGGGATCGCGTTCCGCCGGATGGTGTCGAGGCTACGGTCGCGCAGGGACGTCGTGCTCCTCCCCGAGGCCACCGCGTCGTCATGTCGCCACCGTAGTTGCCGGCCTGCCACGGCTCCGTGCTGCACGGGTGCCTCTGCTGCGGGAACGAGATCAGCCTCAGGAGTCGATGTCGGCCCGGTCTCGTTCTCCCTGGACCATCCCGCGGACCGGCTCAGCTCTGGTCAGCGGCCAGCTCCGGGTACGCCGAGGCTCGCCGCGGCGCCGACGGACTCAGGCAGGAGCCAGCACGGCGAGCCCGAGATCTTGAGCTGCGCCAGCCATCCGGCGGTCGTAGGTCACCACATGGTCGACACCCAATCGGATGGCCGCTGCCAGGTGCAGCGCGTCGAGTGACCGAAGGGTGGGACCCGGTAGGAGCCCTGCCTCGGTGAAGACTGACGGCGAGAGCTCGAAGAGGCTGATGGACGCGAGCAGGTCGCTTACCGCGGCCTGGGACAGGGCCGGCTCGCGAGCGACGACGCGTCGTAGCTCGGTCTCGAGCAGCAGGCTGGCCACCAGGTCCGGAGCCTCGTCGTCGAGGGCTCGCACCAGTGCTGTCGACTCGCTCTCCTCCACGAGCAGCTTGAGCGCCGCCGAGGTGTCGACGTACCACCGACTCATCGATCACCTCGCAGGTCGTCGAGGAGCTCGCCCATGGGGCCCGACGGTGCGACGCGCCGCCGGTCGGTGATCGGTCGTTCCGGCCGTGCAGGCCGCACACAGCGCAGGTCCGACTCCGCCGGCACGGGAGTCACCCGAGCGATCGGGACGCCGCGCCTGGTCACGGTGAACGTCTCGCCCTGCTCCACGGCTCGCATGATTTCCGCGTTGTCGTTGCGCAGTTCCCGCTGACTGATGGTCCTCACCTCCACGAGCGTAGCACTGCGTAGCACCTGCTCAGGATGCGTCTCTCACCTCGCACAATCCCGCCAGATCGAGGCACCTCTCGCGGACCGGTGATGGAGTCACCGCCGCCAGGGCTTCCCATTGAGGTGCCTCACCCGAGCGGACTGCATGCGCTCTGAGCGCCTCGTGGACGCGGGGATCCATGAGCACGGCTGTCAGGTGCGGCGCGACCGCGGATGCCCCCGTCGGGCCGACCCGCGCCGCGACGAGAGCCACCTCGGCCACGCACACACCATTGGCGAGGTGCTCGGACAGGCCGACGTCGAGGAGGTCTCGCATCCGCCCGGGCTGCGCGGCCGGGTCCGGGTCGGCCACGTCGTCCATCGGGAGGAGGTCGGTCGAGTACAGCGTCCCGTGACCCCAGGTCGACCCGGCCGGCAACCGGCCCGCGTCGTGCGCCCGCGACAGGGCCCACAGCCACCCCAGGTCGTCCGGCCCTTCGAGGTGCTGGGCGGCGTCCAGCGCGGTAGCCCGATCAACTGGCAACGGGCGGGACGCGAACATCGCGAAGGGCCACGCCGAGATGGGGACGACCCTGCCGAGCACCGTGCCGCCGAGGCCGGTGTCCGTGGCGGCTCCGAGGTTGAGCAGCTCCACCGTCGTGTCGTCAGCCAGACGTCGCACTCGCAAGGTGCCCTCGAGCGCCGTCTCCAGCTCGTAGGCGGTGACGGCCGCCTGCTCCCAGAGGTCGAGCTCGTCCGTCCGGTCCATCAGACCACCCTCCGCACGGACGTCGACGAAGTCGCGAAGCCCGCCCGCTTCGAAGACGGCCACCTGCTGGTAGGCCCAGTCCGTGGCGGCGATCACGGTCCCGTACTCCTGCAGAGCCCGTGGGTCGTCCGCAAGGGCGGCGACCCGGTCGGTGTGCAGCGCCGTCAGCACCAGGCGGACTAGCTCGTCGCACCGCGGGTCCTCGGTGTGGAGCATCCACAGCGCGGCCTGGTCCACCGCCCACCGGGAGTACATCCACGACGGGGCGTCGTCTCCCAGGAGAGCGAGCTCGTGCAGTCGGTGATGGGTCAGGCCCTCCTCGACCAGAAGGCCGGACATGTGCTGCTCCCATGCCGCCCGGGCGTCTCCGCGAGCGGGTGCGTCCAACGCCTGCTGCATGTGACGGTGGTCTGCCGCAGTCAGCAGGTGCTCGAGGGACTGTCCGGGCCTCAGGTCGGCGATCACATCCCGATCCGCGACGGCGCGAGCCTGCCGAGTGCGGCGCCGCTGCTTGGTCGAGCGATTGCGAGTGGTCCTGGAACGGGATCTGGGCATGACCCCACGAAAGCCGTCGACGTCTGGGCCGCGCCAGCCCTTCCTGCCCATCTGTGGAGAAGTCTCGGTGGTCTGCCGCCTGGGGATAGTCACCGGGCCGCCGTGGGTGTAGGCAAGGAGCGTGAGGGCCGCAGCCCCCACGTCCGCCCGTGGAGGAGATGGATCATGGCTGCACTCGAAACCGCCCAGCTGCTCAAGGAGCTCGAACCGGTCGTCGAGGAGAACCTCAACCGGCACATGGGCATCGCGGACGAGTGGATGCCCCACGAGTACGTACCCTGGAGCCTCGGGCGGGACTTCGCCGACCTGGGCGGCGACCCGTGGGAGGTGGCGCAGTCGCAGCTCTCGCCCATTGCTCGGACCGCACTCGAGGTCAACTTGCTCACCGAGGACAACCTCCCGAGCTACCACCGTGAGATCGACCGTGCCTTCGGCAGCGACAGCGCGTGGGGCACGTGGGTCAACCGGTGGACGGCGGAGGAGGGCCGCCACGCCTTCTGCATCCGCGACTACCTGCTCGTCACCCGCGGGGTCGATCCCGTCGAGCTGGAGCGGGCCCGGATGGAGACGATGGAGACGGGCTACGAGGCGACGGAGAAGTCCGTGCTCAACGTGTGCGCCTACGTGTCCTTCCAGGAGCTGGCCACCCGGGTCTCGCACCGCAACACCGGGCGCTACACCGAGGAGCCGATCGCGGAGAAGCTGCTGGCCCGGGTGGCCAAGGACGAGAACCTGCACATGATCTTCTACCGCAACATCGTCACCGCGGCGCTGGAGATGGCACCCAGCCAGACGATGCGCGCGATCACCGAGGAGGTCGTCGGCTTCGAGATGCCCGGCAGCATCATCCCGGGCTTCTCGCGCAAGGCGGTGCAGATGGCTAAGGCCGGCATCTACGACCTGCGCATCCACCACGACGACATCGTCACGCCACTGCTGCGGCAGTGGGGCGTCTGGGACCTCGAGGGCCTCGACGAGGACGGGGAGAAGGCACGCGAGGAGCTGGCCGCCGCCGTGGCCGCGCTGGACGGGGAGGCCACGCGCTTCGTCGAGCGTCGCGCCGAGGCGGCCGCCAAGAAGGCCGCCCGCCAGTCCTGAGCCGGCTCGGCGTACACCGCGCGCCGACGTGCTGGGGGCCCGCGGAGGTCGGGACCATCGGCGAGCGGGGCGAGCCCAACGACCCTGCACCCTGGACGCGGCTGACGCGAGGGTGGGGTGTCAGGACGCGACGGGAGCTACCCGGCGTCCTCGCGGCGCCGACCGGGCGCTGCCCGCCGTCCCAGGAGGAATCATGAAGGCTGCCGTCGTGCCCGCCCCCGGTGCAGCGCTGGAGATCCGCGACGTCCCCGTGCCCGAGCCCGGACCGGGCCAGGTGCTGGTCCGCATCGAGACGTGCGGGCTGTGCCACACCGACATCCACGCGGCGCGCGGCGAGTGGCCGGTGAAGCCCAAGGGCCTGCTGGTCCCGGGGCATGAGGGGGTCGGGATCATCGAGGCGGTCGGTGAGGGGGAGCTCCCCGTGCAGGTGGGACAGCGGGTCGCACTCCCCTGGCTCGGCCAGGCCTGTGGTCACTGCCGCTACTGCGTCGCCGGCTGGGAGACGTACTGCACGAGCCCGCAGTACATGGGCTACACGATGGACGGCAGCTATGCGGAGTACGCCGTCGCGTACGCCAGCCACGTCGTCCCCGTGCCCGAGGGCGTCTCGTCGCTCGACGCCGCCCCGCTGACCTGCGCCGGCGTCACGACGTACAAGGCACTCAAGGTCGCGCACCCGCAGCCGGACGAGACGGTCATGGTCGTCGGGATCGGCGGCCTGGGTCACCTCGGGCTGCAGTACGCCAAGATCTTCGGGGCGCGGACGGTCGCCGTCGACGTGCACGACGAGAAGCTCCAGCTCGCCAAGGACCTCGGCGCCGACCACGTCATCGACGGCCGTGGCGACCAGCAGTCGGAGATCGCGGCCCTCGGCGGCGCCGACATCGCCCTGGTGACCGTCCCGTCCCCCGCGGCCATGCAGGCTGCGCACGCCTCCCTCAACCCCAACGGCCGGCTGGTGATCGTCGGGCTCCCGGCCGACAACCGCCTCGAGCTGCCGGTCTTCGAGACGGTGCTCAAGGGGATCTCGGTGATCGGCTCCCTCGTCGGCACCCGCAACGACCTGGCGGCGACCTTCGACCTCCACGCCCGCGGGCTGACCCGGGTGGTGACCGAGCGTCGCCGGCTCGAGGACGTCAACGCGTGCTTCGAGGAAGTGCTCGCCGGCGAGGTGCCGGCGCGGCTGGTCTTCGACATGTCGGAGTCCTGAGGCCCTTTCGTCGGGCCCCGGCTCCGCGAGGTGGCGCGGACGGCGGCACGATGACGTCCGCGCGCCTGCCGGTGCGCGGACGCCACCTCGGAGGAGCCACCATGGACAGCAGCACCTACGACCCGCAGGCGGGGACCCGCTTCCCGACGACGAAGCTGCTCCAGGGGTACGACGTGGCTGCCGTCGACGAGTTCGTGGCCCGCCGACCGGGCGGTGAGCATGCGCGACGGCTCGGTGACGGCTCGCGAGGTGGAGGAGGTCCGCTTCGCCCCCGTGCGGTTGCGCACCGGGTACCGGATGAGCGAGGTCGACGAGCACCTGGCGCGCCTGGTCACGGACCTGACCGTCATCGCGGCTGCCGGATACTAGATCTCGGCGCTTGCGCCTTCCTCAGCGAGCGCCCAGTACTCGTTGAGCGCACCGTCGGTCTTGACGAACCAGATGATCAGGCCGACCCCGAAGAACCAGCCGAGCAGGAGCGCCCACAGACCCGTCGCGTGTTGATGGCTGCCGAAACGTATCTGCCGCCGCTCTCCCCGTCCCGGCTTCCCACACGTGCGGTGCGCTGTAACGCGCTGTTACATCCCTTTCACCCCCCACCGATGGGGTGTGGAGCCCGCGTGACGGCGCGTTACGTGCGGTGTTCGACGAGCTCGGTTGTCCACAGATCGTTGATGACGGGTTCCGTCGTGGCTCCCCGGCGGGAAGAGTCGACGCCAGTCGTACTCGTCCGGCGCTTCGCCGGTGAATCTCGGGAGGCACGATGAACATCAGGCTCGACCCTGCCCAGCTGTCGATCGGTGCCGACGCCGTCGAAGCGAGGGCGACCGACATGGCAACTCGTCGTACCCGGATCGAGGTGTCCGTCGACGCGCTCCTCGCCGGCTGGCACGGCGCCGCGGCCGACCGGTTCGCCGGTCTGTGGGAGGAGTGGCGGACGGCCGCGGACGGCGTGATCGCCGGACTGGGATCCAGTGCGGTCGCCGTGCGATCCGCTCGTGACGACGTGTCCCTCGGGGACGTCTCCTCGTCCGAGACCCACTCGCTCCTGGCACGGAGGCTCGGATGACGGCGTACGACGTGGACGTCGACGAGCTGGTGGCCGTCATCGCCGCGATGGGGTCCTGCGCCCACGACCTCGCCGACCTGGCCGCGGACGTCGAAGCGTCGCAGGGTGCGCTGCACGCGGACTGGACGGGTCTCGCGAGCGACGCGCACACGGTCTCGCACTCGTCGTGGCGGACGTCGTTCGCGGACATGTCCTCCGCGCTCACGGTCCTGCGGTCCGTCGGAGAGGTCGCGCGTTCCAACTACGTTCGCGCGACCGAGGCCAACCTCGCGATGTGGGAGCAGGTCCGGTGAGGATCGCCGTCGAGACGGGCGGTCTCACCTCGGCCGCCGACGCCTGCCGCACCGGTAACCAGATCTCCGCTCTGCTGTGCGAGTCGCTGGCCGGCAAGCTCGGCGGGTACGCCGCCATGGCCGGCGACGACGCGACCAGCGCCGACTTCGCGTCGTCGTACGACGACGGGGCGCGGCAGACGCTCGACACCCTGGCCGAGCTGACGCACGCCTTCATCGGCCTCGGGCGGCTGCTGACCGCGACCGGGGCCAACCACCACGATGCCGAGGCCGCCTCCGCGGCAGTGTCGTCCTACACCGGCGGCGCRCTCGACGAGGACGACTACGTCCGCGTCTCGCCTGCTTCACCGCCGTCGTGCCTGGGCGCGAATCCCGTGTCGCTCGGTCCGGTCGAGACGTTCATCCTCGACCAGATCGAGGGTTTCGTCTGGCCGGGGGCGGACGTCGACCTGCTGCTCGACGCCGCCACCGCCTGGTGCCGCGCAGGCGCCGCAATCGCCGACCTCGACGCGCACTGCGACATCGCCGCGGGATTCCTCGAGCACCAGGTCTCCCCCGAGATCCCCCTCGCCCTCGCCGCTCTGTCCGAGCTGCGGTCGCTCATCGGCGACACCGCCGACGCGCTCATCTCTGTCGGCTCAGCGTGCGAGGAGTACGCCGACGCGGTCCGCGACACCCACGACCGCACCCGCGCGCTGCTCGCCGAGATCGGGCAGATGGTCGTCGAAGGGGTCGTCATCTCCGCCGTCGTCGGCGGGATCACCGGAGGCCTCGGCGCCGGCGCCGCTGGGTCGGCGGCTCTGGCGCGGATGAGCGCCCAGGCGCCACGGTTCCACGCGCTGCTCCTCGGGCTGCGGGCCACCAGCACCGCCGCGGCCGGCCGGTTGCGGACCGCTCGCGAGGGGCTGGGCGTCGTGCGCACTCGGGTCGAGAAGTTCGCTCGCGTGCGTACGCGTAGTGATCGCGGGGAGATGCGGCTCCCAGGCGGATGGCGCACCTCACTGTCGGGGCAAGACGTAGTGGGTGGACACATCATCACCAAGCACGTAGGGAAGACCACAAGCGAGCTGATGGAACGTGCCCGATCCGAGGGAATGGACCTTGCCTCGTCTTTCAAGAGCGTCGCGGACGCAGAGCGCGTCATTGCCCAGGTATTGCGAAGCCGTTCTCGGGAAGTCGAGGAGTGGCTGGCCAGCGGCGGACGCCAGCTGCGTATCGACGCACTCATGGGTCGTACGACCGGAACCTCCGTGGATGCAGCAGGTACCGCATACGAGGCCTTTGGCGTCAGACTGATCTTGAGGCGCTCCGATCTCACCGAGTCGGGATACCGAATCCACACCGCGTTCCCACAACCGTGAGGAAGTCACTGTGAATCAGACAAGTTATCCCTCCCTCTGGCAGTTTCTCGGCGCGTACCTGCACCAGGACTGGCGCGATGACTACGCGGATACGCAAGCAGCGCTGTTGGACTTCATGGAGGGCGAGCCAGCCCTCGCTCCGGACCTTGCCTCCGAGATCGATCGACTCCTTGCTTCGACTCCCACCTCCCGCGAGACGGAGGCGGCAATCCTCGACCTCGGATCCTCCTTCGTCCCGTCTGCGAACGGACAAGACCCGCGAGAGTGGCTGAGTCTCATCCGTATCGAAGCGAGTCGGATGCTCCAACACGGTTGAGGCACTCGAAGGGCTCCACCACCAGTGACCTGCCCATCGAGTCGACCTAGAGCCCCAAGCGCCTGGCAACCTCGTCCCCGCCGACCCGCCTCACGGTGTCCGGGTCCCCGACGACAACGAGGACGTCCGTAGCCCGCGACATCCCGACGTACAGCCGCTCGCGAGCACGGTCGCGAGCCCCGTCCTCATTGAGGCACAGCACGACCGCGCGCCGCTCGAGCCCCTTGCACCCGAGGACGTGCCCGTAGAAGACGTCGTCCTCCCAGTACATTCCCCAGTAGCCCTCCTGGTCGTGGAAGGCGGTCCGCTCCACCTGGATCGGGTGGCGATGGCCCGCCGTGAGCAGGGCGATGTTGCGCGACTGCCAACCATCGTCGAGCAAACGGTCGACCTCGTCGTCGGCTGCCCCGATCGCGTCGTCCAGCGTCGACTCCACGAACCGGACCGCGGGACCGTCGCCGCCCCGCGAGTACATCCGGCTCGGCGCCAACGGTCCGAACGACTCGTGGATCTGCTTGGTGTTGCGCAGGTTGTGGTCGAGCACCAACGGGACCAGCGCCACCGGCGGGCGGCCGAAGCGCGCGAAGATCCGCTGGTTCTCGTCGGAGTAGATGAAGAGGCCGCCCTCCTCCTCGTCGCGCAGGGACCGGAGCACCGGCGTCCACCACGAGTCGGCGAAGTCCTGTGCCTCGTCGACGATCACGGCGTCGTACTTCTTGCCGTCAGGCAGCGCTGCAGCGAGCTCCGCCATCTCGGCCGGCAGCCGCTCCTCCCAGAAGTCGCTGTCGGACCGGTCGCCGTCGGCGGCACCCCACTGCGTGCCGAACGCGTGGAACGTCCCGACGAACGCCGGCCGGTGGCGGCGGTCCCAGGTCGCGACCTGGCGCTTGAGGTGCTCCGCCAACCCGATCGAGTAGCAGAGCAGCGCGACGCGTTGGGCCGGCCGTCCCTGACCGCCGCGGGTCAGCTCCTTGGCCTGCTGGAGCGCCAGCACGGTCTTGCCGCTGCCCGCGCCTCCGCGCACCTCGATCCTCGGGATCAGGCGGGTCACGCCCAGGATCGTCGCCTGCTCCATCGTCAACCGGTCGAACTCGGCGACCCGGTCGTCGGACTCGGCATTGACGTCGTAGGGCGCGGCGAAGCGTCCGGTGAGGATGTCGGCGATCGCCTCGACGTCGTCGTAGGTCGGGGCTCGCTGGCCGTGCAGCATCCACCACGCGTTGTCGCGCACCCGGTCGCCGATGACCGCGAGGTCGTCCTTGTCGTGCAGCGCCCAGCGCGGCAGCTCGGGGACCGTGAAGTCGGCGGCGAACGTCGAGAAGCGGGTGACGAGTCCGTGCCCCCACCCGACGCGGCGGGCCGAACCACCGTGGGGATGCTGCTCGACGTACCGCTTGAGAGCGTGCTTGGCCGTGCGCACCTGGTCCACGGGCCGGATCCGGCGGTGCACCCCCTTGCTCGCGAGCCACCACGCGTGGCCGTCGGCCTCGTCCGGCTCGACGTGCACGCTGCCGCCCTTGACCTCGAGGACCAGGATCCCGACGTCGGGCATGAGCACGACGAGGTCGGCCTCGACGTCCTTCTCCGCGTCCGTGAGCCGGAGGTTTGCGATCAGCACGTCATCCGGGCCGAGCGCGTCGCGCAGGTGCTCCCAGACCTCACGCTCCGAGGTGGTCTGGAAGGTCGGCGACTCGGGAATCAGGCGAGGCATGCGCCCACCCTCGCAGCGAGCGTCCGACTGCGTGGGTCGAACCGCGACATCACCGACCCGAGCCCGCTTCGTCCTCGTCGAAGAGCGCGAGCTGGTCCAGCTGCACCTTGCGGACCGGTGCGTCGACGAGCAACCGCAGGGCGGCGCGCATCCGTGCGGTCAGCTCTCGGAGGTACTCCTGACGGGCACGGGCCACCTGCTCGGCCCGGTCACGACCCTCGTCACCAGCCGCTCGTGCCTTCGCGCGCATCTCGCGCCTGCGCTGCTCGTTGATGCGCACCGCCTTGAGCAGCAAGGCGGTGTCGTTGTCGAAGATGCGCGCCATGGTGGCCGGACCAACCGAACCGCGCTGCTCGCGCTCGAGCTCGACCATCACGCCGTACGCCGTCGCGAAGCGCCCCGTGGGCGGGCGGCGGCTCGTCGTGTCGGCGGGCTGACGGCTCGACTGCTCGTCCATGCATCGTCCGCCGACGCGGATCGCCAGGTCGCTGGCCCACCGGTCCACCTGCGTGGTGAGCCGCTCGATCTCGAGACGCAGCTGCGCCGGCACCACCACGGACGCGTCCAGCTCGCGGTAGACGCTGATCTGGCCGTCGCGCAGCGAGAAGGACAACCC
>NZ_JBFUMD010000078.1:0-10690 GCF_054049555.1 Nocardioides sp. P5_C9_2 | reverse complement strand
GCCCACCCGGCCGGTGCCGGTGCCGTCGGCTCCCGGGGCAGGATCCGGGGCCGGGACGATCGGCTCCAGGTCGCCCAGTCCGAGCGCCAGGGCCAGGGACTCCGAGACCCCGCCGAGCGCCTGGTCGGCGTTGGTGTGCGCGCTCAGCAGGGCGCAGCCGCCTGCCAGCAGCGTGTGCAGCGTGCGTCCCTTGGGCGTCGTCGCGGCCACCCCGTGCACGCCGCTGAGGAAGAGCGGGTGATGGGTCACCAGCAGGTCGGCCCCCCACTCGACGGCCTCCTCGGCCACCTCGGGTGCGGGGTCGACGGCGAACAGCACCCGGCGTACGACGTCCGCCGGGTCACCGGCCGCCAGCCCCACCGCGTCCCAGGAGTCAGCGGTGCCCGGCGGGTACCAGCCGTGCAGCAGGTCGACGACCTCGGCGAGCGTGGGGGCCGCGGCGGAGGACATGCGGGCAGGCTAGCGCCCGGCCGAGCAGCGCCGCTCAGTTGACCTGCCGGTCCCGGCCCTCCCAGTAGGGCTGGCGCAGCTTGAACTTCTGCAGCTTGCCGGTGGCGGTGCGGGCGAGCACCTCGCGGAACTCGATCGACGTGGGGGCCTTGTAGCCGGCGGCCTTGTCCTTGCACCACGCGATCAGCTCGGCCTCGTCCACGTCGGCCCCCTCGGCGAGCACGACGAGGGCCTTGATGGTCTCGCCCCACTTCTCGCTCGGCACCCCGATGACGGCGACCTCGGCGACCGCAGGGTGGGAGAAGAGCACGTCCTCCACCTCGATCGAGGACACGTTCTCCCCGCCGGTGATGATGACGTCCTTCTTGCGGTCGCTGATCGTGAGGTAGCCGTCGTCTCCGATCACGCCGCCGTCGCCGGTGTGGAACCAGCCGCCGTCCAGCGCCCGCGCCGACTCCTCCGGCTGCTCCCAGTAGCCCTCCAGGACGACGTTGGACCGCGCCAGCACCTCGCCGTTCTCGTCGGTCCGCAGGCGTACGCCGAGGGCGGGGGCGCCGGCGCGCGTCAGCAGCCGCGCTCGCTCCTCCGCCGACAGGTCGTCGTACTCCGCCCGGGTGYGGTTGAAGGTCAGCAGCGGCGAGGTCTCGGTGAGGCCGTAGATCTGGACGAACTCCCAGCCCAGCTCCTCCTCGACACGCACGACGGTCTTCGTGGGCGGCGGGGCGCCGGCCATGATGATGCGGACCCTGTCCCGCCCGGGGATCTCGCCCTCCCAGGTCTGCGCCGCCTCCAGCACGGCCGCGGCGACCGCGGGCGCCGCGCACATCACGGTCACGCCGTGGTCGCGGACCCGGCGCAGGATCTCGGCGCCGTCGACCTTGCGCAGCACGACCTGCGGCACGCCGAGACCGGTCATCGCGAAGGGCATCCCCCAGCCGTTGGCGTGGAACATCGGCAGCGTGTGGAGGTAGACGTCGCGGTCGGTGACCGCCGCGTGCATGGCGAACGTGACGGCGTTGACCCAGATGTTGCGGTGGGTGATCTGGACGCCCTTGGGGCGCGCCGTGGTGCCTGAGGTGTAGTTGATGCACGCGGTCGCGGACTCGTCGGGCTCCCAGGCGCGGGGCTCGACACCCTCGGCGGCGAACATGTCGGCGTCGTCGCCGAGCACGAAGCGGTGCTCGGCCGTGACCCCTGCCAGGGCCTCGTCGAGCTCGGGGTCGACGTACAGCACCCGGGCCCCGGAGTGCTCGACGATGTAGGACACCTCGTCGGGACGGAGCCGGAAGTTGACCGGCACCAGCACCCGGCCGGAGCCGGCGACGCCGAAGAAGGACGCGAGCAGGCGGGCCGAGTTGTGCGACACCACCGCGACGCGGTCGCCGACCTCGAGGCCGAGCTCGTCGAGCCTGGCGGCCTGCCGGCGGGCCAGGGCGTCGAGCTCGGCATAGGTCAGGCCCCCCAGGGACGGGGCCGGCTGGTCGGGCTCGTCGACCACACCCACGCGCTCGCCGTAGACGGTGCGGGCACGGTCGATGAAGTCCGTGACGCTGAAGGGGACGAACATGGCAGCTCCTCGTCGTCGTGACTGCCGCCACTGTGGCACGCCGGCGGGCATGACGAGGAGGGGGTGAGGAGATGGTGCGTCGGGACGGTTTCGAACCGCCGACCGCTCGGGTGTAAACCGAGTGCTCTACCGCTGAGCTACCGACGCGTGTCCGACCACCCTATGAAATGAGTTGAACCGCTGGCGTCTCGGGTCACCAGCGGTTCAACACTGACAACAGTACGAGGGCCGTCCAAGGGTGTCGTGGGTTTCCGGGAGATCGGTCGAAATTCCTGTCGATCCGTCTAGACCAGTCCTCAGTCGACGGCCGCGCGGAGCTGCTCGAGGTGCTGGTCGAGGTCGCGGCCCTCGGCATTGGCGTTGTGCACGGCCCACCGGAGCACCCCCTCGCGGTCGATGACGTACGACGAGCGGTACGGCGCGCCTCGCGACTCGTCGAACACCTCGAAGGACCGCGACACCTCGCCGTGCGGCCAGAAGTCCGACAGCAGCGGGAAGTTGAGCCCCTCCGCGTCGGCGAAGGAGCGCAGCGAGTAGACCGGGTCGCACGAGATGCCCAGCACCTCGGTGTCGAACGTCATGAACTCGTCGAGCCGGTCCCGGATGCTCGACATCTCGCCGGTGCAGACGCCCGAGAACGCGAACGGGTAGAACAGCAGCACCACGGCCTTGACCCCGCGGTAGGAGCCGAGGGTGACGTCCTGGCCGAACTGGTCGCGCAGCGCGAAGTCCGGTGCCGCGCCACCGAGGGTGAGGCCCGTCATCCTTCCCCCTCCTCGGTGTCCTCGTCCCAGTGCGCCAGGTCCTTCTTGAGGATCTTGCCCGTGGCGTTGCGCGGCAGCTCGTCGAGGAAGACGATCTCGCGCGGCACCTTGTAGCGGGCCAGGTGGTTCTTCACGTGTTCCTTCAGCTCGTCCTCGGTGACGTCGCTCCGGCGGGCGACGAAGGCCCGCAGGCGCATGCCGTAGTCGTCGTCGTCCACCCCGACCGCCGCCGCCTCGGCCACGGCGTCGTGGGCGACGAGGCAGTCCTCGACCTCCTTGGGGAAGACGTTCTCCCCGCCGGAGACGATCATCTCGTCGTCGCGTCCGTCGACGTACAGGCGTCCGTCGCCGCCGAAGCGCCCGACGTCGCCGGTGGCCATCAGCCCGTCGATCATGTCCTTGCTGCCCCCGCCGGTGTAGCCCTCGAACAGCAGGGTGTTGCCGACGAAGATGCGCCCCGACGTGCCCTGCGGGACCTGCCGGCCGTCCTCGTCGTAGATCCGCACGACCGTCCCGTACGGCGGGTGGCCGGCCGACGAGGGTGACTCGCGCAGGTCCTCGGGCGTCGCGATGGAGGCGTAGGCGACCTCGGTTGAGCCGTAGATGTTGTAGAGGTTGTCCCCGAAGTGGTCCATCCAGGAGGTGGCCAGGGCGCCGGGCAGCGCGGAGCCGGAGGCGGCCACGACCCGCAGGCCGGGCAGCGAGTAGCGGGCCAGCACCTCCTCGTCGAGCGCCAGGATCCGCTGGAGCATCACCGGGATCACCACGAGCGACTCGCACCGGTGCTCCTCGACGATGCCCAGCGCGGTCTCCGGGTCGAACCTGCGGTGCAGCACCACCGTCGAGCCGAGCAGCATGGCTAGCGCGAGGTGGGCGAAGCCCCACGTGTGGAACAGCGGGGCCGCGATGTGGGTGCGCCAGCCGTGGCGCAGCGGCATCCGCGACAGCATGGAGACGGCGGCATCGATGCCGGCCTCGTTGCGGGGCGCCCCCTTGGGGGTACCGGTCGTGCCGCTGGTGAGGATCACGATCCGGGCGTGGCGCCCGGGCGGGTCGAGCTCGGACTCGTCGTTGCTCTCGATGAGCGACTCGATCGTCCCCGGGTCCGCGTCGGCGGTGTCCGAGTCGGCCCAGGCGATGAGGCGCTGCTCCACGTGCGCCGCGGAGAGCAGCCGGGTGAACTCCTCGTCGTGGATGACCACGACCGGCTGCTCACGCTCCAGCACGTCCACCAGCTGGGGACCGGCGAACGCGGTGTTGAGGTAGAGCAGGTCGGCGCCGAGCTTGGCCACTCCGACGGACGCGTCGACGAAGCCGCGGTGGTTGCGACACATGAGGGCGACCGAGTCGCCCTCGCCGACCCCCAGCTCGGCCAGGCCTCGGGCCAGGGCGTTGCTGCGGCGGTGCAGCTCGCCGAAGGTCAGCTCACCGAGCTCGTCGACCAGGCCGACCCGGTCGSGGTCACGGACCGCCAGGGAGGCGAAGCCGCCCGCCGGGCCGGTCCCCCACCGGACGACGGTGCGACCGAGCGCGACGAGGGTGCGCGGACCGTAGGGCCGGATGACCCCCGCCCTGCCGAGCACGCGCAGGGTGGTGGCCGCCGTGGCGGCGTGCGCGCGCAGTGAGATGACCAATGTGGATCCTTGCGTGTGTGGCGGTCCGCTCGTCAGCGGGACCGCCCGAGGGTCAGGCGGGTGTCTTGGGTGCGACCAGCCGGCTCGCCTGCCACTCTGCGCTGACCGCCGCCGTCGTCGTCTGCGAGAGGCCCGCGATCGGGGCCGCCTCCGCGACGTCGGCTGCGTCCACGCTCTGGGGTCGTCCCACCTTCGGCGTCAGGAGCCAGATGGCTCCGCCGCCGACGAGGTCCGTCAGGGCATCGACCAGGCCGTCCACGAGGTCGCCGTCGTCGCGGCGCCACCACAGGATGACCGCGTCGACCACGTTGCCGTAGTCGCCGTCGACCAGGTCTGCGTCGATGGTGTCCTCGATCGAGACCCTGAGCTCGTCGTCGACGTCGTTGTCCCAGCCGAGTTCCTGGATGACCATTCCGGGCCCGATGCCCAGTCGCTCTGCGGCACTTGTTGCCGGGGCGGCTCCGCCACCCACCGTCGAGCTCACGCCACGCCTCCGTTCGTCATGTGGTCCGCACCGGAGTGCGGAAGTGGGTGGTAGTCCATCGGAGTTGTCGCCGTGTCGCAACCCTGTCCCGCTCAACGGGCGTCCTCGTCCGCTCCCGAGCGCGTACTCACGGGTAGATTTCGCGGGCTGGCCGTGCGTGACACGATGCACAGGTGAGTGATGAGTCCAAGACCACCGAGACCCCCTCCTCTGCCGCCCAGCCGCGCGCGGTGATCCATGAGGGGCTGCCCACGCAGCTGCCCGACATCGACCCGGACGAGACCCTGGAGTGGCTCGACTCCTTCGACGCCATGCTCGACGACAAGGGTCGCGAGCGGGCGCGCTACGTCATGCTGCGGCTGCTCGAGCGGGCCCGCGAGAAGCAGGTAGGCGTCCCGGCGCTGCGCAGCACCGACTACATCAACACCATCCCGCCGGAGCGCGAGCCGTGGTTCCCCGGCGACGAGGACATCGAGCGCCGCATCCGCGCGTTCATCCGGTGGAACGCCGCAGTCATGGTCTCCAGCGCCAACCGCAAGGGCCTCGAGGTCGGCGGCCACATCGCGACGTACCAGTCCTCCGCCAGCCTCTACGAGGTCGGCTTCAACCACTTCTTCCGCGGCAAGGACCACGACGGCGGCGGGGACCAGCTCTACATCCAGGGCCACGGCTCCCCGGGCATCTACTCGCGCGCCTTCCTCGAGGGCCGCCTCACCGAGGAGCAGCTCTACCGCTTCCGCCAGGAGGTCCAGCACGGTGCCGGCGCCGGCCTTCCGTCGTACCCCCACCCCCGGCTCATGCCGGACTTCTGGGAGTTCCCGACGGTGTCGATGGGCCTGACCGCCATCAACTCGATCTACCAGGCGCGGTTCAACCGCTACATGCACAACCGCAAGATCAAGGACACGTCCCAGCAGCACGTGTGGGCCTTCATGGGCGACGGCGAGATGGCCGAGCCCGAGTCGCTGGGCGCCATCCGCGTCGCGGCCCGCGAGGAGCTCGACAACCTCACCTGGGTCATCAACTGCAACCTCCAGCAGCTCGACGGCCCGGTGACCGGCAACGGCAAGATCATCCAGGAGCTCGAGGCCAACTTCCGCGGCGCCGGCTGGAACGTCATCAAGGTCATCTGGGGCCGCGAGTGGGACGCCCTGCTCGCCAAGGACGTCGACGGCGTCCTGGTCAACCGGATGAACACCACCCCCGACGGCCAGTTCCAGACCTACTCCACCGAGGACGGCGGCTTCGTCCGCGACGACTTCTTCGGTGTCGACCCGCGCCTGCGCAAGATGGTCGAGCACATGAGCGACTCGCAGATCGAGAAGCTGCCGCGCGGTGGCCACGACTACCGCAAGGTGTACGCCGCGTTCGACGCCGCGACCAAGCACGTCGGCCAGCCGACGGTGATCCTGGCGCACACCATCAAGGGCTGGACGATCGATGCCCTCGAGGGCAAGAACGCCACCCACCAGATGAAGAAGCTGACCCCCGAGGACCTCAAGAAGTTCCGCGACCGGCTGTACCTGCCGATCAGCGACCGCGACCTCGAGGACTCCTACGAGAAGACCGGCGGCGCGCCGTTCTTCCACCCCGGCAAGGACTCCCCCGAGATCGAGTACATGATGGAGCGCCGCAAGCAGCTCGGCGGCTCTGTCCCGCGCCGCGTCCTGCGCGCCAGCTCCCTCAAGCTCCCGGGCGACGAGATGTACTCCGAGCTCAAGCAGGGCTCGGGCAAGAACAAGATCGCCACCACCATGGCCGTCGTCCGGCTCCTGCGCGACTGGATGAAGAACCCCGACATCGGCGACCGGCTGGTCCCCATCGCTCCCGACGAGTACCGCACGTTCGGCATGGACTCCATGTTCCCGAGCGCCAAGGTCTACAACCCCGGCGGCCAGCAGTACGACCCGGTCGACCGCAAGCTGCTGCTCTCCTACAAGGAGTCCGCGCAGGGCCAGATGCTGCACGAGGGCATCTCCGAGGCCGGTGCCATGGCCTCCGCGACCGCGGCCGGCTCGGCGTACTCCACGCACGGCGAGCACATGATCCCGTTCTACATCTTCTACTCGATGTTCGGCTTCCAGCGGACCGGTGACTCGATCTGGGCGATGGCCGACCAGCTGGCGCGCGGCTTCCTCATCGGCGCCACCGCGGGTCGCACCACGCTGACCGGTGAGGGCCTCCAGCACGCCGACGGCCACTCCCCGCTGCTCGCGGCGACCAACCCGGCGGTCGTGCACTACGACCCGGCGTTCGCCTACGAGGTCAGCCACGTCATGCAGTCGGGTCTCGAGCGGATGTACGGCGCCGACGCCGAGAACGTGATCTTCTACATCACGGTGTACAACGAGCCCGTCAGCCAGCCGGCGGAGCCCGCCGACGTCGACGTCGAGGGCATCCTCAAGGGCATCCACAAGGTCAGCACCGCCGAGGGCGAGGGCCCCCGCGTCCAGCTGCTCGCCTCGGGCGTCGGCTACCCGTGGGTCGCGGACGCGGCCCGGATGCTGTCCGAGGAGTGGGGCGTCCAGGCCGACACCTGGTCGGTCACCTCGTGGAACGAGCTGGCCCGCGACGCCGTCGCCGCGGAGGAGCACAACCTGCTCAACCCGGCCGACACCAAGCGCACGCCGTACGTCGCCGACAAGCTGGCCGGCGTCCAGGGCCCCGTCGTCGCGGTGTCGGACTACATGCGTGCGGTGCCGCTGCAGATCGCCCGCTGGGTGCCTGCCGACTACCGCGTGCTGGGCGCCGACGGGTTCGGCTTCGCCGACACCCGACCGGCCGCGCGGCGCTTCTTCCACATCGACGCCCAGAGCGTCGTGGTCCAGGCGCTCCAGGCGCTCGCCGACGCCGGCGAGATCTCCGTCGACACGGTGACCGAGGCGTCCGCCAAGTACCGCATCGACGACCCGACCGCGGTCAGGGACGTCAAGCAGGAGGGCGGGGACGCCTGAGCCCGGTCAGGCGCCGGTGCCCGTCCTCGGATCGAGGGTGTGCACCGGCGCGACCGGCGCGTCACCGGCCTCGGCCTGGCGTGGCGTGAGGTCCGGCCCGCTCTCCAGCAGGTCGCGCCACCGCTCGCGCTCGTACTCCGCGGGCTCGGTGGAGCGGATGAAGTCGTTGACGATCTTCACGAACCGCTGCGGGTGGTCCTTGTGCGGGAAGTGGCCCGCGTTGGGGATGATCTCGACCCGGGCGCTGGGCGCGAGCACCGCCGCGTTGGCGGCGTGCCGGACCGGGAGCACCTGGTCGTTGCGGCCCCACACGACGCACATGGGCATCGCGTCGGTGAGGTAGGCACGGTCGGACATGGTCACGATCTGGCCCCGCCAGTCGACGACGGCCCGCACCACGTGCCGGATCGCCGCCCGGGTGCGGCGGTCCTTGAAGGAGTCGTAGATCGCGGCCAGCTCGCCCAGGTCGCGCGCGGCGCGGACCCGTGTGGCGGCGAGTGCCCGCATCCCGGTGGTGCCGACGTGGCGGACACCGGGGAGCGTCAGCAGGCCCATGGCCTGCTGGAAGCCGGGCGTGGTGATCGCCCGGATCGCCGGCGTCACCTCGGGACCGAGGCCGCCCGAGGCGACGAGGATGAGGCGTTCGGTGCGCTCGGGGAACTGGTAGGCGAACTGCATCGCCACGCCACCGCCGAAGCTGTGGCCGACCACGCTGACGCGGTCGATGCCCAGCACGGTGAGCAGGTCCCGCATCCCGTTGGCGTAGCCGCCGACGCTGTAGTCCGCTCGCGGCTTGTCCGACTCGCCGTGCCCGAGCAGGTCGGGGGCGATCACGGTGTAGCGACGGGCCAGCGACTCGATGACCGGCGCCCAGGTCGTGTGGTCGCAGCCCAGGCCGTGGAGCAGGAGCAGTGCGGGCCCGGAGCCGGTGACGACGTACGCGCGCCGGTGCCCGTGGATCGTCACGTGCTGGACCTGTGGCTGCACAGGTGCTCGGCCGGAGCTCACCGAGTCTCCCGAGATGGTGCTGCGATGTCGATCACAGGTCGATTGAAGCAGAACACGTTCCTGTCAAGGGTCTTTCGTCCCACGCCAGAGGGGGTTTTGCCCTCTTTGCGTCCCATTCGTTACCTCAGCGACGCCAGCGGGCGCCCCTGGCGGACCGCCGGGTGACGGCTGGTGCCCGTGTGACTAGCCTCGGGTCATGGGCCGGGCCGAGCAGGAGAAGCGGGACCGCATCTCGGCCGCGCTCCAGCGCGCGACCGGCAGCCTGAGCACGGCCGCCACCGGCGCCATGTCCACCCGGATGTCGTGGTGGGACGACCTCAGCGCCGAGGACCGCTCGTGGGTCGGGGTGATCGTCCAGGCCGGCGTCAAGGGCTTCGTCGACTGGTACGGCGACACCGGTGGCGGCATGTCCGCTCCCCTGTCCGCCTCCGTCTTCGGCGCCGCTCCGCGCGAGCTGACCGGCGCGATCACCCTCCAGCAGACCGTCGACCTCGTGCGTCTCACCATCGAGGTCGTCGAGGCCAACATCGACGACATCCTCGAGCCCGCGGACGCTCCGTCGGTGCACGAGGYGGTGCTGCGGTACGCCCGCGAGGTCGCCTTCGCCACCGCGGAGGTCTACGCGCGTGCCGCCGAGGTCCGCGGCGCCTGGGACGCGCGCCTCGAGGCGCTGGTCGTCGACGCCGTCCTCCGCTCCGAGGCCGACGAGACGGTGCTCTCGCGCGCCAGCGCCCTCGGCTGGGGGGCTCGCGGCGACGTGGCGGTCGTGCTGGGCCGGATCCCCGCCCAGCGCACGGAGACCGACGTCTTCGAGGAGGTACGCCGCACCGCGCTCGCCTGCGGCATGGACGCCCTGTGCGCGACCCAGGGCGAGCGCCTGGTGGTGATCCTCGGCGGGGTGGATGATCCCCACAAGTCGGCGCTGCGGATCGTCGATCACTTCGGGGAGGGCCCCGTCGTCGTCGGGCCGGGTGCACCGGACCTCTCGCACGCCCACGCGTCGGCCCGCGCGGCCCTCTCGGCGCACCGCTCCGCGACCGGCTGGCCGCAGGCACCCAGGCCCGTCCGCAGCGACGAGCTGCTGCCCGAGCGCGCCCTCGCCGGCGACGGCCACGCGCGGCGCAGCCTGGTCGACGACATCTACCTCCCGCTCATGGGCGCTCGCGGGACCCTCATCGACACCCTGGCCACGTACTTCCTGCACGGAGGGTCGATCGAGGCCACCGCACGCACCCTCTTCGTGCACCCCAACACGGTCCGCTACCGGCTCAAGCAGGCGGCGGAGGTCACCGGCCTCACGCCGACCCGACCACGCGACGCCTTCACGATCCAGATCGCGCTCGTCCTTGGCCGGCAGTCCGGTCGCGAGTGACGACGTTCACCTTTTGTAGGGATCCCACAAAGAATCGGGTGCTCTTTTCGTGCGCATCGACCCGGCGCGCAGGGGGCCCGACCCGCCACTCTTGAGGGGTGCTCGTCATTGTCGCTCCCGGCCAAGGTGCCCAGACCCCCGGATTTCTCGAGCCCTGGCTCGAGGACCCCACGTTCGCCAGCCGGTTCGACTGGCTCTCCACCGTGGCGGGCCTGGACCTCGCCCACTACGGCACCCAGGCGGACGCCGAGACCATCCGGCGCACCGAGATCGCCCAGCCGCTGCTGGTCGCGACCGGACTGATCGCCGCCCTCGACCTCTTCCCCCACCCCAGCGACGCCTTCCAGCGGGTGGGTGCGGTCGCCGGCCACAGTGTCGGTGAGATCGCCGCCGCCGCGGGCGCCCGGGTGATCACGGCGGAGCAGGCGATGGTCCTCGTCCGCGAGCGGGGCAACGC
>NZ_JBFUMD010000077.1:0-10719 GCF_054049555.1 Nocardioides sp. P5_C9_2 | reverse complement strand
GGCGTGCCGCGAGTGCGGGCACCGCGGGCTCCGCGCGCCCGTGCGAGGTGAGGCGCGCACCGCCGAGGAGCTGGGACGGACCTTCCCCGGCACCACGGTGCGCAGCTCCAGCGGTGACCGGGTGCTCGCCCGGGTGGGGCAGCGGGCCGACATCGTCGTGGCGACCGTCGGCGCCGAGCCGGTCGCGGAGACCGGGTATGCCGCCGTGGTCCTCCTCGACACCTGGCTGACCCTGGCCCGCGACGACATGCGGGTCCAGGAGGAGGCCGTGCGCCGCTGGATGGCGGCCGGCGGGCTGGTGCGCCCCGGGGGTCACGTCGTCGCCGTCGGCGACCCCGGGCACCCCGCGCTCCAGGCGCTGGTCCGCTGGGACCCCGCCGGGTTCGCCGAGCGCGAGCTCGTCGAGCGCGGCGAGGCGCACCTGCCGCCGACCGCACGGATCGCGACCATCACCGGTGAGCCGGGTGCCCTCGATGACGCGGTGACGCTGCTCGACCTGCCCGAGCCGGCCGAGGTGCTCGGACCGGTGCCGGTGTCCGCCGAGGAGCAGCGGGTGGTGGTCCGGGTGCCGCTGGCCCACGGCGCCCGGCTGTCCGCGGCGCTGGGCGAGCTCCAGCGGGTGCGGTCGGCGCGCAAGCTCGACGCCGTCCGCATCCAGGTGGACCCGCCGAGCATCTGATCGTGGTGGTCGGTCGGGGCGCGCCTCGCCGTCTGGCTCCTGCCGCCCCTCCCTAGACTGGGCCCGCACCCCAGACCCAGGAGCTCGAGCACCCCATGGCAGTCCAGCCGATACGCCTCTTCGGCGACCCGATCCTGCGCCGGCGCGCGATCGAGGTCGACGACTTCGACAAGGAGGTCCGCCAGCTCGTCACGGACCTCACCGACACCATGCTGGCGGCCCCGGGAGCGGGTCTGGCGGCCCCGCAGATCGGTGTGGGGCTGCGCGTCTTCACCTGGAACGTCGAGGACGAGGTGGGTCACCTGATCAACCCGTCCCTCGAGCTGAGCGACGAGACCCAGGACGGCGCCGAGGGCTGCCTGTCCCTGCCCGAGCTGACCTACGACTGCCTGCGCGCGCTCTCGGTCGTCGCCACCGGCTTCGACATGTACGGCGAGCCCGTGCGGATCGAGGCCTCCGAGTACCTCGCGCGCGCCATGCAGCACGAGACCGACCACCTCGACGGGATCCTCTTCATCGACAAGCTCGACACCGCGGCCCGCAAGGCGGCGATGAAGGAGATCCGCGAGTCCGAGTGGTTCGGCCTCGAGAGGCCCACCGTCCGGACGAGCCCGCACGCGACCCGCGGACTGGGGTTCTGATGCGCGTCGTCTTCGCCGGCACCCCCGAGGTCGCCGTGCCCGCCCTCGACGCGCTGCACGCCTCGGTCCACGACGTCGTGGGCGTGGTCACCCGCCCCGACGCCCCGTCGGGT
The DNA here is from genome assembly GCF_054049555.1 of Nocardioides sp. P5_C9_2. Lineage (NCBI taxonomy): Bacteria > Bacillati > Actinomycetota > Actinomycetes > Propionibacteriales > Nocardioidaceae > Nocardioides > Nocardioides sp. P5_C9_2. The sequence continues at coordinate 9,286 of NZ_JBFUMD010000077.1, read as the reverse complement.
CGGGGGCGCCGGCTGGTCGCCAGCCCGGTCGCCCTGCGCGCCGAGGAGCTCGGCCTGCCCGTGCTCAAGCCCGAGCACCCGCGCGACGAGGACTTCCAGGTCGCCCTGCGCGAGCTGCGGCCCGACGCGTGCCCCGTGGTCGCCTACGGCGCGCTGCTCCCGCAGTCGGCGCTCGACATCCCCGAGCACGGCTGGATCAACCTCCACTTCTCGATCCTTCCCGCCTGGCGCGGCGCCGCGCCGGTCCAGCACTCGATCTGGGCGGGCGACGAGATGACCGGGGCGACGACCTTCCGGATCGTCAAGGAGCTCGACGCCGGTCCGACGTACGGCGTGATGACCGAGCGCATCCGACCCACCGACACCGCGGGCGACCTGCTCGACCGACTGGCCGAGGGCGGCTCGACGCTGCTCGTCCGGACCCTGGACGGCATCGAGGACGGGTCCCTGGAGGCCCGGGAGCAGCCGGCGGAGGGCATCAGCCTGGCACCCAAGATCCTCGTCGACGACGCCCGCATCGACTGGACCGACCCGGCCATCGGCATCGACCGGCAGGTGCGCGCCTGCACCCCGGGTCCCGGCGCGTGGACCACCTGGGAGGGCGAGCGGTTCAAGGTCGGACGCGTCACCGTCGCGCACGGTCGCGACCGGCTCGAGCCGGGGGTCCTGGAGGTCACCAAGAACGCCGTGCACGTCGGCACCGCCACCGACCCCGTCGAGCTGGGCGAGGTCAAGGCGTTCGGCAAGAAGCAGATGCGGGCCGCCGACTGGGCCCGGGGCGTCTCCGTGCCCGAGGGCGCGCGGCTCGCCTGACACACCCAGGGGTGGGGTGCGTCACCTTTCAACGAGTGGGGCGCTAACCTGCGCTGAAGCCCATCGTCTCGGAGGTCCCCCCTGTGGCTGTTCTCGAAATCCTCGACCGTCGTCACACCGTGGCGCCGCGCTCGTACAACCGCTGGCTCATCCCGCCCGCCGCGCTGGCGGTGCACCTGTGCATCGGCCAGGTGTACGCGACCAGCGTCTACAAGAACTCGCTCATCGCGCACTTCGACGCCTCGCAGACCGCGATCGGCTTCGTGTTCTCGATCGCCATCGTGATGCTCGGTGTCAGTGCCGCGGTGTTCGGCACCTGGGTGGAGAAGGTCGGACCCCGCCGGGCGATGTTCACGGCGGCGTGCTGCTGGGCGGCAGGCTTCCTGGTGGGCTCGCTGGGCATCGCGTCGGGCCAGCTGTGGCTGCTCTACCTCGGGTACGGCGTCATCGGCGGCGTGGGCCTGGGCATCGGCTACATCTCGCCGGTCTCCACCCTGATCAAGTGGTTCCCGGACCGGCCGGGCCTGGCGACCGGCATGGCGATCATGGGCTTCGGTGGCGGCGCGATGGTCGCGGCACCCCTCTCGCGCCAGCTGCTGTCCTACTACGACCCCGCGTACGACCCCACCGACGCGGCCTCGCTGGCCGACGGGCACGCACTGACCTTCCTGTTCGTCACCCTGGGCGTCGTCTACTTCGCGATCATGATGCTCGGTGTCGCCAACATCCGGGTCCCGGCGCCCGGCTGGCGCCCCGACGGCTTCGACCCGTCCACGGTCAAGCAGAAGGCGCTGGTCACCGAGGACAACGTGTCGGCCGCCAACGCGATCCGCACCCCGCAGTTCTGGCTGCTGTGGACCGTGCTGTTCTGCAACGTGACCGCCGGCATCGGCATCCTCGAGCAGGCCAGCCCGATGATCCAGGACTTCTTCCGCGACGGAGGCGACTCGAGCGTGACCGTCGCCGCCGCCGGCGGTTTCGTCGGCCTGCTGTCGCTGTTCAACATGGCCGGACGGTTCGTGTGGTCCAGCACCTCCGACTACATCGGTCGCAAGCCGATCTACATGGTCTACCTCGGCATGGGCATCGTCCTGTACGTCGCCCTGGCCCTGGTCGGCTCGACCTCCACCGCGCTGTTCGTGCTCATCGCCGCGATCATCATCTCGTTCTACGGTGGCGGCTTCGCGACCATCCCGGCGTACCTGCGTGACCTCTTCGGCGTCTTCCAGGTGGGCGCCATCCACGGTCGGCTGCTGACCGCGTGGTCGGCTGCGGGGGTGGCCGGACCGCTCATCATCAACGGCTTCCTCGACTCGGCGGGTGGCGCGGGATCGCTGGACTCCGACTCCTACCGCCCTGCCCTGTTCACGATGGTGGCGATCCTCGGGGTCGGCTTCGTGGCCAACCTCCTCGTCCGGCCGGTGGCCGCGAAGTTCCACGAGGACATGTCCGCGCACGACGCCGACGCGGCGGCCGAGGTCGAGCGTGAGGTGGCTCGGACCGAGGAGGACAACACCGGGAGCGGTGGCAACAGCACCGTCCGCCTGGTGCTGTCGTGGGCCGTCGTCGGTCTGCTGCTCGCGTACGGCGTGTTCCAGACGGTCACAACGGCGTTGAAGCTCTTCTCCTGAGCGTGCGGACCCGCTGATTCTGGCCGGGTCCCGCCCGCCGATTCTGGCCGGGTCCCGCCGTGGTGACGTACCGTCGGGCGCCATGACCTCCCCCCTGGTTGCCCTGACCCGTCCCCGGCGGGCCCGTGCTGCGGCGCTGGCCGCGACGGTCCTCGCCACCCTGCTGTCCCCGGCGCTCACCTCCACCAGTGCCTCCGCGGACCACGGAGGCGCCGAGCCCGGGCCCGTCCACGCCGGCAACACGTACGGCTGGTGGAACAAGGGCATCGTGTGGCGCGAGGAGTTCGAGACGCCGTACTCCGGCCCGACCGGCCCGCAGTGGCAGGCCTCGGGGCAGGGCCAGGTCGTCCACCAGAACGGCATGCTGACCCTCAACACCACCGCGCAGGGCAGCCTCAGCGCCCGGCTCGGCTTCGAGGGTGCCGAGGTGGGCCGCTGGGAGACCCGCCTGCGGAGCCGGCAGTACGGCCGGGGCGGTGCCCGCTTCCGGGTGGTCACCGAGCTCGTGCCGGCCGGGGACCGCGACCAGCACTGCGGCGCCCAGTCCATCGCGCTGGAGAGCTACCGGATCGGCACCAGCACGGCCAACCTGTACGCCCGCAACCTCCCGGACGTCGCCTGGAAGGGCGAGCACGCCGGGATGGACCTCGGTCGGGACCGCTGGCACACCTATGCCGTGGAGGTCACCCGCGACCGCATCTCGTGGTTCGTCGACGCGCACGTCGTCCAGACTGAGCGGCGCCCGGAGATCTGGTCGGGGGTGCCGCTGGTCCCGCGCTTCACGATGGAGGCCAAGGACGGCAGGACGATGAACGTCAGCCGGATGCAGATGGACTGGATCCGGCACTGGAGCCTCGAGGCACCCAACGAGCTGCCCGTCGACGCCCCGCCCACCCGCCAGGGCCGCTACGGGAAGGCCTGCTGAGCGCCGTCGCCGGCACGACTACGCTGACCCGCGTGAGCAGGAAGGCGCGTCCCGCGGACATCGACGAGATCTGTGCCGCGCTCCCCGAGACCGAGCTGGGCACGTCCTGGGGCGATCGGCCCACCTGGAAGGTCCCCCGAGGACCGAAGGGCAAGGGGTTCTGCCTCTACCGGATGCCGCACAAGACGGCCGTGGACCCCGAGACCGGGGAGATGTACGACGACCTGGTCGTGATCGTGACGGCCGACGAGGCCGACAAGGCGGCGCTGGTGGAGGACGGGACGAACCCGTTCTTCACCATCGACCACTTCCGCGGCTACAACGCCGTGCTGGTCCAGCAGTCGCGGCTCGGGGAGATCACGCGCGACGAGCTGGCCGAGGTGATCACCGACGCGTGGGCCCACCGGGCCCCGAAGCGACTGGTCCGCGAGTTCTTCGATGGCTGAGCGCCGGTCCCGGGCGGTCAGGATCGACCCGTCCCGGCTGGCCGCCCTCGAGGTGCTCAAGGCCGTCCGGGTCGACGACGCCTACGCCAACCTGGCCCTGCCCAAGGTCCTGGCCGAGCACGGGCTCAGCGGCCGCGACGCGGCCTTCACCACCGAGCTGGTCTCCGGCACCATCCGGCTCCAGGGCACGTACGACGCCATCATCGACGCCTGCCTGACCAAGCCGCGCCTCGAGGCCAAGGTGCGCGACGTGCTCCGCCTCGGCACCCACCAGCTGCTGTCGATGCGGGTGCCGGACCACGCCGCCATCAGCTCCTCGGTGGAGCTCGCCCGCGCCCGCATCGGGGTCGGCCCGGTCGGGCTCGTCAACGCGGTGCTGCGCAAGGTGGCGGCCCACGACCTCGACGGGTGGATCCGCCGGGTCGCGCCGGACCCCGGGACCGACCCCTTCGGGTACGCGTCGATCGCGCACTCCCACCCCCGTTGGGTCGTCGAGGAGCTGGCGGACTCGCTCGCCTCCGCGGTCCAGCTGGAGGACCTGCTCGCCGCCGACAACGCGCCGCCGCGCGTCATGCTGGTGGCCCGGCCGGGGCTGGCCACCGTGGCCGAGCTGGTCGCGGCCGGCGGCACGGCCAGCACCTCGTCGCCGTACGCCGTGGAGCTGCCGGGCGGTGACCCGTCCGCGATCCCGGCCGTGGCCGAGGGACGCGCCGGGGTGCAGGACGAGGGGTCGCAGCTGGTCGCGCTGGCGCTCGCGGCGGCGGAGCTCGAGGGCAGGGACGAGCGGTGGCTCGATGTCTGTGCCGGTCCGGGAGGCAAGTCGGCCCTGCTCGCCGCCCTCGCCGTCCAGCGCGGTGCGCTGCTGCTCGCCAACGAGAGCCAGCACCACCGGGCCCGCCTGGTCGTGCGTGGCTGCCGCGCAGCCGCCGCGGGGCTGGTGGGCGTGGTCACCGGCGACGGCACCCGTCCGCCGTGGCGCGACGGGACCTTCGACCGGGTGCTGGTGGATGCGCCCTGCTCCGGGCTGGGGGCGTTGCGTCGCAGGCCCGAGTCGCGCTGGCGTCGCTCGCCGGCCGACCTGGACGTGCTCGTGCCGCTCCAGCGCGCCCTGCTCGACCACGCGCTGGACGCGGTCCGTCCCGGGGGCGTGGTGGTCTACGCGACCTGCTCGCCCGTCCTGGCCGAGACCACCGAGGTGGTCGACGCGGTCGTCGGCGCACGGGACGACGCGTCCGTCGTCGCGACCCGGCAGCTGTGGCCGCACCGCGACGGCACCGACGCGATGTTCATCTCCACGGTGCGCAGGCGTTGACGCCCCACCCCCAAAAGGGGGGACGCGGCATGGTTGCCTGTTCCCACACCACGACACCTCGTGGATGATGTGGCTGTCGGCGACCTGTCGGCAGGGGACGGGAAAGAGCGTGCGGTGCGACGGAGTGCAGGAGCAGTGGCCACGGCCACGCTCGCGAGCCTGCTGGTGAGCCTTGTCCCGGCGGCCGGTGCCGACGCGTCCACGGTCCGCACCGGACCCGGCAGCGCCGCCGACGGCATGTTCCTGACCTACGTCGGCTGTGACTCGTTCTTCGGTGCCGCCTCGGCACCCGGCACGCGCGTCAACCTCGGACCCGGCGCCGCGCCCCTGGGACGCCGCAGCTTCGGCCTCGTCCCCAGCCGCGCCGGCAGCGCCTCGGGGCCCTACGTCCCCTTCCTGTCCCTGGCGGGCGCGGATGCCTCGGTGGCCGTCACCGCGAGCGCGGGCACCAGCGGCGCGTCGTACATCTGGAACACGGCGCCGGACGCCCCGGCCGGCCACGCCTGGCTGGGACGTGCCTCCGTGAGCGTCCCCGCCGGTGGCTGGCACACCGTCGGCACCGACTCGCTGCGCTACGACTGGAAGCTCGTCGACCTCGTCACCGGTGAGGCGACTCCGGGCGCCACGGCGACGCCGGCCGAGTTCGTGGCCGCGCACGGTGACGGCGCCGGCTACGTGGTGACCGGCTTCGGGTGCGATGGCCACGCCTTCAACATCGACGCCGTCCGCGGCGCCGGCCAGACCTGGGACTTCGAGGGCATCACCCTCGACACAACGATGACCGTCTCCGCGTCCCAGGTGGCCGCCGGCAAGGACGTCGTGATCAGCGGCCACGTCACCGACGCCGTCGGTCGGGTGACCGGCGACCCCGTGCTGCTCCAGGCGCGCACCCCCGGGCAGGGCGAGTGGCGCACGGTCTCCGAGCTCACCGTGGTGGGTCCCGACGGGTGGTCGCGCCGGACCGTCACGGTCACCGAGGACACGGAGTACCGCTGGGTGCGCCCCGAGGGGGAGTACGCCGACGCCGGTGCCAGCGCATCGGTGGTGGTCCGGGCCGTCCCCGCCCCGTCCCCGCAGCCGTCGGCCCCCGCACCGTCGTCGCCCGCACCGTCGTCGACCACTCCGTCGTCGCCCACGCCGTCCTTGCCGGCTCCGTCCTCACCCGCGCCGTCCTCACCGGCACCGGCTGGTCCGGGTCGCTAGGTTGGGCCGTATGGCCCCCACCGGCACGAGCTCGAGCATCGAGGTCGACGTGGGTCCCCACGTCGTGCGCGTCAGCAACCCGGACCGCGTCTACTTCCCTCCCACGGATGCGGCACCGTCGGGGGCGACCAAGGCCGACCTGGTCGACTACTACCTGGCCGTGGGGCCGGGGATCGTCAACGCCCTCCGCGAGCGCCCGTGCATGCTGCACCGCTTCCCCAAGGGGCTCGCGGGCGACAAGGTGCACCAGAAGCGGCTGCCGGCGGGCGCGCCGCCGTGGGTCGAGACGGTGCGACTGCACTTCCCGCGCTGGAACCGGACGGCCGACGAGCTGTGCGTGACCGAGCTGGCGAGCGTCATCTGGGCGGTGCAGATGTCCACGGTCGAGTTCCACCCGTGGAACAGCCGCCGCGCCGACACCGAGAAGCCCGACGAGTGGCGCATCGACCTCGACCCCGGTCCGGAGTGCGACTGGGCGACCGTGCAGCGGATCGCGGGGATCGCCCACGAGGTCCTCGACGAGCTCGGCGCGGTCGGCTTCCCCAAGACCAGCGGCGGTTCCGGGATGCACGTCTACGTCCGGATCCCTCCCGACCACGGCTTCTCCGACGTACGCCGCGCTGCCCTGGCCTTCGCCCGCGAGGTGGAGCGTCGCTCGTCCGGCGACGTGACCACGGCGTGGTGGCGCAAGGACCGCGACCCCGACCAGCTGTTCGTCGACTACAACCAGAACGCCCGCGACCACACCATCGCCGCGGCGTACTCCGTGCGCGGCGTGCCGACGGCCCGGGTGTCGGCGCCGGTGCGCTGGGCCGAGGTCGACGACTGCGAGCCGGAGGACTTCACGATCTTCACGATGCCGGAGCGCTTCGCCGAGCTGGGCGACCTGCACGCCGACATCGACGACCACGTCTTCGACATCGCGCCGCTGCTGGAGTGGGCCGAGCGCGACGAGGCGCAGGGCGCCGAGCCGCCGGTCGATCCCGAGGACTGACCCGGGCCTAGACTCACCGCCCGTGGGTATCCAGATCACGCCGAGCATCCTCAACGCCGACTTCTCGCGCCTGGGCGAGGAGGTCGGTCGCATCGCCAGCGCCGACTGGGTGCACGTCGACGTGATGGACAACCACTTCGTGCCCAACCTGACGTTCGGCCCGACCATGGTCGAGGCGCTCAGCCGGGCCACGGACATCCCGCTCGACGCGCACCTGATGATCGACGACTGCGACACCCACGCCCCGGTGTACGTCGAGGCCGGCGCTTCCAGCGTCACCTTCCACGTGGAGGCGACCAAGGCCCCGATCCGGCTGGCCCGTGAGATCCGGGCCAAGGGGGCCCGGGCCAGCATGGCCCTGCGGCCGGCCACGCCGATCGAGCCGTACGAGGCGCTGCTGCCCGAGCTGGACATGCTGCTGCTGATGACCGTGGAGCCCGGCTTCGGTGGCCAGAAGTTCCTCGACCTGTGCCTGCCCAAGATCCGCGCCGCCCGCGCCATGATGCGCAGGCACGGTGTCGAGACCTGGCTCCAGGTCGACGGGGGTGTCTCCCTCGAGACGATCGAGCGCTGCGCCGAGGCCGGGGCCGACGTCTTCGTCGCCGGCTCGGCCGTCTACTCCGCCGACGACCCCGACGCGATGGTCCGCGAGCTGAAGGCGAAGGCGGAGGCCGTAGCCGCGTCCTGAGCCGACGGTTGCCGGAGCGGTGAGCCAGCCACCTTCCGCCTCGGTGGACCGTGGCTCAGCCACCGCCACCCGGCGCGGCGTGCGGGACACGCCTGCTGCCGGTCGCCCAGCCACATCGGGTGACCGCGGAACGTGGCCCAGTCACCGCTCCTCGACCTCGACCGGCCGCTCCTCGACCGACCGCCTGCGACTCAGCGCGCCTCGATCTCGCGGAAGGTCCTCGCGTCGTCAGTCGACACGTAGAGCCGGCTGTCCCACGTCCTGACCCAGGCGACGTCCTGCCTGGCCTCGAGGGCGACGAGCGGGGACCACCCTCCCGGCGCCRCGAGGAGCGGCGGGTCGAAGGTCGGACGGTATGGCGAGTAGCCGGACCAGTCGGTGCCGTCGCTGGCCCACAGGCCGTGCCACCGGCCCGACGGGCGTGCGAGCGTCTCGTCGCTGAAATGGTCGAGGAGCACCAGGATCCGGCCGTCCGCGAGCCCGACCGCCCCCGACTGGTACCCGAGCTCGTCGCCCAGATCGACGTCGTAGGTCTTCCATGTCCCACCGTGGTCGGTGCTCCGGGCGACCGCCTGGAACGGCAGGAGCGTCGCCCCGTCGCCGCCGGCGACCACGACCCGGGTTCCTTCGGCGCCGCTGGCCGTCATCGAGGGGACAGGCTGCTGGAGCAGGCCCTCGAGGGCCGGAACCGCGGACAGAACGGGCCGTCCGGCGTACGCCTGCCACCTGCGCAGGCTCCAGGGCTCGTACGACGCGGTGGTGAACCCGTCGTCGCTGGTCGCGACGGCGCGACGACCCCGGCACGCCTGCTCGACGCAACCCCACCATGCGACCACCCGGAGGCCCTCCGCACGCGGGAGCACCACGACGCCGAGCAGGACCGACCTCGGGTCTGAGGCGACCTCCTCCGGGCTCGGCCGGCCCTTCCTGGTGGCGGGTCGCGCGCCGGAGGGGGTCTGGACTGCAGTCGGCCGCCCCTCTGGGCCTGGCGTCTGCGATGTGCCGCCACCCCGCGGAGACCACTCGGACCCGCATCCGCCGGCCAGCACGGCAACGAYCAGCAGGGGCAGGATCAGCGTTCTCATGCGGGAGGGACGCGCCGGAGGAGCCGGAAGTTGTGGGAGACGACGTGGCCGACGCCAAGCGAACACCCCTGTCCACGCGAACAGTGAGCCACCCACGTTCGGCCGGTGGTCGACGGTGGTCCACGCACCGCCCGCCGGCGCGGCGTATGGCGACGCGCCCTTGGGCGGTGCGTGGGCCACGTTCCGGGC